>DEAY01000094.1:0-3293 GCA_002348345.1 Verrucomicrobia bacterium UBA2970 | reverse complement strand
CGCTATGGAGCGCATTTGCCGATTCGACAAGCAGTCGTCTTTGGAGGGGTTGGTCAACGGCCGCAGGAGCGGGCCATGAGTGGCGGGGTGGACGTTCTGGTTGCCACGCCGGGTCGCCTTCTCGATCTGATGCAGCAGGGGTTCATTCATTTTGAGGCGGTGGAGGCGTTTGTCTTGGACGAGGCCGATCGTATGTTGGATATGGGCTTCATCGAGGATGTGCGGCGGGTGATTCGGGCCCTTCCCCCCAAGCGACAGTCCTTATTCTTTTCGGCAACCCTAGCGCCCGAAATCGTTTCCCTGGCTCAATCGATGTTGCGAGACCCGGTTCGAGTGACGATTGCTCCCGAGAAGCCGACGGTGGAGCGAATTGTCCAGCAGGTACTCTTTGTCGATCGCGAGAACAAGGACGATTTGCTGCGGTCGATCTTGCAGGATTCAAGCGCCCGCAAGGCGATCGTATTCATCCAGCAGAAGCGTTTCGCCGACAGACTGGTGGATCGGTTGGAGCGCTCGGGCATTCGGGCGGTCTCGATTCATGGAGACAAGAGTCAAACTGCCCGGACCAAAGCGCTCGAACGATTCCGAATCGATCGGGTAAAGGTCTTGGTGGCGACGGATATCGCGGCTCGTGGGATTGATGTCTCGGGTATTTCCCATGTCATCAACTATCACCTGCCGATGGAACCGGAGACCTATGTTCACCGCATTGGCCGAACGGCTCGTGCCGGGGCGGAGGGCGTGGCGGTTTCATTTTGTTCCGCGGACGAGCGAGGGAAACTGCGCCAGATCGAGCGGTTGATCCGCAAGCCGATTCCAACCGATGAGTCTCACGACTTTCATTCAGAAAAAGCGGCTCGGCCCAATCGGGATTCAAGGCGACATGCCAAGCCCAAGCGAGGGAAGGGAATGCGGGGCGGCTCGGATGCAGCCGCGGGTAATTCCTGGACCAAGCCCGGTGGAAAACGGTCACGCCCCCTCCGAGGCGGGAAATCGGGTGCTCCATCACGCAAAGGAAAACGATGGCAGGGGAATGGGGCGAATCGCGCGGTGCGCCAGGCGGCTTGAGAAAATTAGGAGGTGTCAAATCGTCCGCCAGCCTGGAACCGGTTTGACCGAACCGGCGGGCGTTTTCCCATCGTTCCAGCGGGCGACTGAAACGCCTTGTTCCGTCAAGGTGGATTTCTGGGTTTCCGAGTGGAGACCGTGAGAGATGGGTGGGACGTGGGACGGAATCGTTTCACGTTGAGCTCATGCCGGTGTCATTCTTTTAAGTCAACAGGATCCCCCTCTTTTTTGATAATGGTCGTTCCCTTTTGAAGGGGGAACGACTAAGTTCGCCCAAATGGACGCCCGTGTGCTAGGGACCACCGTGATTGGCAGCTACTCGTTTCCGGGATGGCTCGAGTTTGCGTGCCAGCATCTGGATGAATTTGGGGAATCGGATCGAGAAGAAATGATCGAGGATGCCGTGATCGCGGCGATTCACGATCAGGTGAGTGCCGGTCTTGATGTCATTACCGACGGGGAACAGACACGACTGGACTTCAACCTTTCCTTTTATGGTTTTCTCACTGGGATCGAATTGGAAGGGGCATCGCCACGCCGGCACGGTCCTCCGGCGCATGATCAGCGTGGGCGGCACCAAATCACCGGCGACCTGTCAGCGCCTCGGGGTCTGGGTGCGGTTGCGGATTTTGAGCGCCTGAAACGATTGGCGCCCACGGGTCCTGGCGGACCGGTCCTGAAGGCCAGTGTTCCTGGTCCTTACACGCTGAGCGGTCGGTTGGCTCCCAATGACCAGTATCCAGACCGCTATGCCGTGACCGAGGCCTTGCTCCCGATCGTGAAGAGGGAGTTGGAACAACTCGTCGCCGCGGGATGCCGGGAATTAACGGTCGATGAACCGTCGATGAGCTGTTACGCCCATCGGGAAGACCCCGAGCGATTTGTCGAGATCTTCAATCGAACCGTGGAGTCGGTCGCCGACAAGTGCCGACTCTCGACGCATCTTTGCTTTGGAAATTTCAAGGGTCACGCGGTGGGTTTGCGCCGCTACGCGCCGCTCTTTCCGGCCTTTCACCGGCTCAATGTGAGCGAGATCCATGTGGAAATGGCCAGCCGGGAATTCTCCGAGTTGGAGATCATCGGATCGATCGCGGAAACCACGGATGTGGCCGTGGGGATTGTTGATGTGAAGAGCTACTACATCGAAACGGCGGATGAGGTTGCCGACCGGGTTCGTGCCTGTCTCCGGCATGCTCCCGCAGAACGGCTCTCGTTTGCGCCCGATTGCGGTCTGAGTCAGACGGCGCGGTGGGCCGCCAAGCAGAAACTGAGGAACATGGTTGCCGGTGTCCACCGGGTTCGCGAGGAAAGGGTGTGACCAATCCGGAGTGAAGGGAGGGGTCATGATCGAGGCATTTCTGAAGGATGAGTTGTTTCTCGAAGACGTCCGTCAGGCGTCGGAGGACACGACGCGGTTTCATTGTTGGTGGTTGGGGCAAAGCGGATTCCTGATCCAGTGGCGAGGGAAACACCTTCTTTTCGATCCCTATCTCTCGGATTCGTTGACCAAAAAATACGCCGAGACCGACAAGCCTCATGTTCGCATGACCGAACGGGTGGTGGCGCCCCACTACTTGGATTTTATTCAGGTTGCGACCTCAAGCCACAATCACACCGATCATTTGGATGCGGAAACCATGATCCCTTTGTTCGAGGTCAACCCGGATTTGGAGTTGATTGTTCCCGAGGCGAATCGGGATTTTGTGGCGGAACGCCTGAAGATCGATCGGACCAAGCCCCGGGGCATGAAACTCGGTCGACGAATCCCGATCTCAGGTTTTGAAGTCCATGGGGTGCCCGCGGCTCATGAGGCCATGGAGACGGATGCCGAAGGAAACCATAAATTCATGGGCTTTGTCGTCCGGTTTGGCCCGTGGACCGTGTATCATAGTGGGGATACGATTCTCTATGACGGGATCGAGGTTTTGCTGAAAAAGTGGTCCATTGATTTGGCCTTACTGCCGATCAACGGGCGGCGGCCGGAACGACGGGTTGCCGGAAATCTTTGGGGCCATGAAGCGACCCAACTCGCTTATGATATCGGCGCGCGGATGGTGATTCCCTGTCACTATGAGATGTTTCAGTTCAACACCGAGACCCCGGACGCCTTCACGGGAGCATGCCGGTCGTTGGGCCAGCCATTCCATTTGTTGCGAGCGGGCGAGCGTTGGAGTTCGCCGGTTGCCGCTCCTGAGGCCTAGCCGCCGTTCTGCCGGTTGAGTGGG
>DEAY01000120.1 GCA_002348345.1 Verrucomicrobia bacterium UBA2970 | reverse complement strand
TCTCGCCGCGGGCATGAACTGGGGGATCATGACGATGATTCTGGTTGCCTACTCGGTTCTCTTTTCCATCATAGGATTCTTTATCTTTGTGGCTCGGAAGGCTGCGGCCAGCGCCGCTCCCGAGGAATGCGGCCCGGTGAATAGGGATTCGGGTGCGAGGGTTGGAACGGAGGCTGCGGCCATTGCCGTGACGGGAGCCCAATCGGTCGGGGAAGGAATTGATTACAACGAATTATGTTCGAAACACTCTTAAGTTTACCCGTTAACACCTCCGAACATGGGAGCAAGGTAGATGAGTTCATCATCTACATTCATTATCTAATGGGTTTCCTGTTCGTTATCTGGATGGCATATTTTGTCTATGTCCTGTGGCGATTCCGGGCGAGTAAGCAACCCAAGGCGGACCACGTTGGCGCCAAATCCCACGCCTCGACCTGGCTGGAAGGGTTTGTCGCTCTGGTCGAAGCCGTTCTCTTGGTTGGATTTGCCATTCCGCTCTGGGCAAGCGTTGTTGACAAGGCACCGAGCGGGGAGGGGACCAACACTGTTCGGGTCATGGCCCAGCAGTTCGGTTGGAATTTCATGTATCCGGGGCCTGATCAGACCTTTGGTGCCCAGGACCTGGAGTTGGTGACAGCGGACAACAAGTTCGGCCGGGTGATGGAGGACGAAGCGGGGCAGGATGACTTTTTTACCCTCAACGATTTGCGGATTCCGGCGAACATCCCGACCGTCTTCCAGATCTCGTCGCTTGATGTGATCCACTCCTTCAAGGTGATTGCCCTTCGAGTTTGCCAGGATGCCATTCCCGGGATGAGTATTCCGACGTGGTGTGTCCCCCTGAAGGAGGGGCGCTATCAAATCAATTGTGCGCAGTTGTGCGGCAATGGTCACTCGGCGATGACCCAGGGTTTCTTGACGGTGGAAAGTCCTGAGGATTTTGACACCTGGGTGGCTGGAAAAGCCGAGGAAAGTGCTGGCGACACGGGTGGATTTGAGTAGCGGGGTCCCTTGCCCGTTGGTGTTTCTGCAACTCTAGTTTCCACTGAATGGCGGGGCCGGCTCGGAAGTCGGGCGACAATGAGGCCCTTTGGCAGTGAAGCGAAACCATTTCTTAGAACGGGCAGTTTGGGGGTGCTTGGCGATTGTGATCGCCGGGATTGTAGTGGCCGTTCTCATCCAAGAACGGCCTTCCCTGTTGAGTCGGGGAGCGTTGGTTGGGGGTGATTCTGAACGGCTTCCAGTCATCAAACCATTGGGGGACTTTGTGCTCACCAACCAGGTGGCCCAGCCGGTCACCCTGGCGGGGCTGGCCGGCGAGCCGTTCGTTGCCAATATCTTCTTTACTCGGTGTCCGAGTATCTGTGTTCAAATGACCCACAAGATGAAGGAGTTACAAGACGCGCTCCCCCCTGAATCAAGCCTCCGCCTCCTTTCGATCACCACAGACCCGGACTACGATCAACCCGAGATCCTTTCGCGCTACGGAAAACGGTTTGGTGCTGATGCCGAGCGTTGGTCCTTCCTCACCGGCGATCCATCGGAGATTGCTCGGGTCATCCAGAAGGAATTGCTCTTGGCGGTTCGGGAGAACCCTGAAGCGGAACGGCAATCCGAGCTCGATTTGTTCACCCACAGTTCCCTGATCGTGTTGGTGGATGCCCAAGGTCGCCTTCGCAATACCTACGAAAGCATGGGAACCAATACCCTTCAAACCTTGCTGCAAGACCTCAACAGGCTGGAATCCTCAAACTAGATTTAGCACCGATGACGTTAACCGATCTTCCCGCTCTCAACGCCGTTCTGAATGGGTGTAGTGCACTGCTTCTCTGTTTTGGATGGCGGTTCATCAAGAAAGGCAATCGAAACGCCCACCGTAACTGCATGGTGGCGGCACTCGTCACCTCCACTCTCTTTTTGGCGAGTTATGTTACCTACCATATCGGAATGCAGCAACTTCATGGGCAAGCGCACACTGCCTTCAAGGACCCGGCCTGGTTTCGCCCGATTTATCTCACCATTCTCTTTTCCCATCTGGCGCTGGCGATTGCGATCGTGCCCATGGTGCTCATGACCGTGACCCGGGCGGCGAAAGGAAATTTCGAGAAACATGCTCGGATTGCCCGTTGGACCTGGCCCGCCTGGATGTATGTCTCGGTCACCGGCGTGATCATTTACCTCATCCTTTACCAGATCTTCCCTCAAGGTCGTTAGAGGGGCTTGCTAACCGGCGGATCGGTTGGGCGTCCCGATTCAAACAACCACTCATAGGTAGACGCGAGGGCTTCGGTCAGAAGGTGCTTGGTCCCTTCGCTGGTGCGCCACCATCGGCGAGCGTCGTATTCGGCCGAGGGATAGGAGATGATTCCGACCGGGGCCAGGTCACGGAGGACGTTTTCGAAGATGATCTTGGTCCGACGGCCATGGGGCCCCAGGGTCATCACGTTGATTCCGGTGATGTCATGATCCAAGGATTGGAGACATTCCCGGACAGCGAGGGCGCTGTGGTAGGTGCGATGCCTCCAGACCTTTGGGCCGTGAGCCACGACAAGTTGATTGGTATCGAAGGTTTGCGCCCGGATCACCTGGGCCGCCAATCCCGCGTAAGAATGAAACCCGGAAGCGTGGTGGCCCTCCCACAACGGACCTCCGCTGGTGATGAGGTAATGATATCCATCATGGGCGTGGTATTCGTCAATGGCTGCGGTGAGCGCGTATTCGGGAAGCCATCCCTCGACCACGAGAATGTTGGCGTCTTGGCGTTGGGTTGGAGCCAGGATGGGGTAGGCCGCCTTGAGAAAGAGCAAGGCACAAAGGAAGATGGTTCCCATCAAGAGGACCCACCCCTTCCAGGTGGGAACCCAGATAACTCGTTTGCATAACAGGACTTGGGTCATAGGGAATGCTCCTGGTCTTTTTAACGGGCTTTGTGGGGAGGTGCAAATCGCATCGTGACGGGGCGAACGGTAGTTGGATGGGCTTCTCGTTGAAGAGCGATGATCAACCAGGGGGTTCTAAGGGTTGCGTCTGGAGCGGGGGCGTCTTTTACTGAAGGGATGAAAGGTAGGAGACGTCAGATTTTTTGCTTGCTGGCCGTTTGTTTTCTTCTTCCCCACTGGGGGACTGCGGAGGGTTGGCGCTTTTGGAAGCGAAAGTCGAATCCGGAGCGAGACGTATCGACGGCGGGTCCCGCTGAAAAGCAGGTGCGGGCCCAGGCGGAAATGGATCGAGACAAGGTTGAGAAACAGATCCGTGATGCGCAAAAGAAACGGGCGAAAGACGAGAAGAAGCGCCAGCAGGAAATGGCCCGAGCCCTCAAGAAGAAGGAGCGCGAGATGGCCCGGCAGCAGCGTGATGTCAAACGCAAGCAGGAAAAACTACAGAAGGCTCAGCAGCGGGGTCTCCAAGAGCTAAGCCGGCGTTATGAAGGCGGGCGTTCCTGGCAATTCTGGCGCAAGAAGCAACGCTCAGATTTTTTCATCTCGAAGTGACGATTCCCTTTCTGATTGCCCTACCATTCTCCGGAGCGGGAGAATTTTTCGCGAGCCGCTTCCCCAAAGGCTTTCGAGGCGTTGCCCAACTGGTCGAGGATCTCGGCATCTGATTTGCCCTGGATGGCACGGGCTGCAGGGATGACCGTCTGGCATTCGTTTTGATCCATGAAGACCGATGCCTCCAGGAGGCGATGTTCCTCTTCTCGGGTCACGGCAAGAAAACCGTGTTGGTCGGCGTGAATGAGCTGTCCCGGCTCGATGCGTTGTCCAAACACTTCCACCGGGCAATTCCATTGGACGGGGTAGGAAAAGGCATGGCCGACGCATAGCCTGCGGGCCAACGCCTTGAATCCGGCGTTCTTCATCTCGTCGACGTCGCGGATCGCGCCGTCGGTGATCGTCCCGACACAGCCCAGTGCACGATGGGTATTGGCGTTGACCTCGCCCCAATAGGAGCCGACGGTCATCGGTTTATCGAGATCTTGAACCACCACGATCTTGGGGCCCGGTTGGCTGGCGACGTATTCCCGATATTCCCGCACGGCATTGGGATTGGCATCCCGATGCGTGGCGTTGCTCGGTTCGAATTGGATGGTCACGGCATAACCGACCATGGGACCCATCTCGGGCATGAAATCCTGAGTCGGTTCAAGATTGAAGGCGTCCTTCGTGCGGTCTCGTTTGGTGATTTGCTCCCAGCCGTTGTAGATCGTTGGCGTGTTCCAGCGCTTGAGTTGTAACAAATCAGCGTGGGGAAGGCGGTCGTTCGAGTTCATAGGCGGCTTATGGCGATTGGGGTGAAGGGAAATACAGTGTTTTTGGATCCCAAATGCTGGCTCCGATGTAACGCTCGGGCCCGGTGATGGCATCGCTGAAATAGTAGACCGTCACGACCTTCCCGTCGGGGCGGAGCACCGATTGGGTGTAGCCGACGTCGGCGCTGGAGCCGTCATGCCGAATGATGCCCTCGGCACTCCATGACCTTCCCTGGTCGCGGCTGAGCTTGGCCGCGATCCGAAACGGTTCTTTGCGGACGCCATAGGTGAGGGCCAGGGTGCCATCGGGCAACTGAAGGAGGGAACCGGGATTTCCGGCGCCGAGATCGGTGACGGGATCGATTTCCCGGTGCCACGTCTTGCCGTCGTCGATCGAACGATAAGCCCTCAGGCCCCGCTTCGAACCGTCTCGATGCCGGAGGACCGTGTAATAGCTCCCCTTCGCCAGCCGAATCGTCGATGGCATGATGGAAAATCCGGAGGGTTCCTCGCCCACCCACGAAACAAACTCCCAGCGACGGCCGTGTTGCGTGGATCGCAGGAGAAAGACTCGTCCTTCCCGCTGATTGGCCTTGGCTGCCGTGAGAAAAAAATCGCAGGCGGAAGGCGAGCGGACCTGGTAATCCGTCCGGGCCGCGATCTGCAACCCGTTGACGGCAGGGAGTCGGTAGGGGCCGGACCAGTCCCGACCCCGGTTGTAGGTGAGATAGAAACGGGATGGCCCCACATGATTATTGTTCAACTTGAGGGTCATCGCGAAATCGGGAGCGGTAAAGCGGATGTCCCCAGGCGAGGGTTTCCATTCCGGCAGGGGGACGCCCGGGAGTTCGGTGCCGTGAAGGGAGGTGCCCTCCGGGAGAAGTTGATGTTGTTGGTTGGGGTTCTCGAGTGTCCAGGTGAGTCCGCCGTCGCGGGAGCGTCCCTGCATGTGGGAGACCGGTTGATCCGTCGCGATATGATGTCGATCCCCCCGATCCTGATAGATACCCACGGTGAATCCGACCAAGATCTCATCACCCCATGACCAGATTCCGTGGGTGGCGGGCCAACCGCCGTACTTTCCCTTCTCGAAAAAGACGGTGGCGTGCTGCACGGGGGATCCGAGCAACAGCAACGGGAAGAGGCCGAGAGCAATCGTGAGGAATCGATGGGTGGGAGGGAAGGATCGCCAGGACGGGAAGCAATCAGGCATCGGGCTGGTCAATGGGAGGTGCATCATTTCCGAGCTACACGACTGTGGGGGTCGCTGCGACCTCGACCTTGGCTGCGGTGGAATCGCCCAAGCCTTGCCGAAGATGCTGCAGGTCGGTTCGGAGGGTTTGGGAAATCAAGTGAATGCAATCACTATGAATGATCAGATTGGCGCCGTGGCGACAGAGTTGCAGGTGCCGTTCGAGGCCATGCACAAAATGAAGGCCGGCACACTTGCCGGCGGCCCGAGCCGTTTGAATGATCGTTTGGACGGCCTGGTCGAAGTCAGGGTGGTCATAGTCCTCGGGGTGACCGAGACTGCAGGATAAATCGTGGGGCCCGATCAGCACGCCGTCGAGTGCGTCGAGCTCCAGAATGGCGTCCAGGTTTTTCATCGCCGGCCGACTTTCAATATTGGCGATCAACAGATTCGTATGGTTCCGTGAGTGGAGATAGTCCTTGAGTTTTGGTTCTGGGGAGTCGTCTCCCCGAAGAATCGCCTCCAATCGCTGACCCTTGATGGGGCGGTGGCGGGTGGCCCCGATCAAGGGTCGGAGTTGGTCGGGGTGTTCGATATAGGGGGCGACGATGCCTCGCGCGCCGCCATCCAAAGTTTGACAGGCCCGATGGGGATCGTGGTCGGGAATCCGCACGATTGGCGGCAGTGAGATCGAATCGTAGGCCCGACACATCCAGGACAAGTTGTCCCGGTCCAGCGGAACGTGTTCGGTGTCGATGAAGACGAAATCGAGTCCGGTATTCTGCAGGTAGGGCGGCCAGAACGGCGACGCCGTCAGCACGGCGGTTCCGTAGGCACGCTGGCCTGCGCGGAGCGTTTGACTCAGAAGGGCGGCGTCCACACCGGGAGTGTGGCGAATCCTGGAGGGAATGCCAGCGCATTCTGGTGGCTTTGGGTTGGACCTCCAGGAAGGGGCGGCGTATGACTAGGGATATGAATTCTCGTTGGCGGCACAGGGAGATGTTTTGGGTTTTGGGCTCAATGGCGCTGCTCATGTTCAATCCACCGGGGCTGCGGGGTGCGGAAGGGGAGGGGCAGGCGACCCAGTTTCCTCTTTTTGTGTCCACCTGGCCCTTTGGTCAACCCGCTAATGAATTGGCCCGCAAGACGGTTGAGCGGGGGGGGAGCTTGCTCGACGGCATCGAAGCGGGCATCCGCTTGACGGAAGCGGACTTCAAGAATCTCTCGGTCGGGATCGGTGGGTTGCCCAATCGCGACGGCGTGGTGCAGCTTGATGCTTGCATAATGGTCGGACGAGGCCATCAGGCGGGTGCGGTTGCCGCCATCGAGGGAATTCTTCATCCCATTTCGGTGGCTCGGAAGGTGATGGAGGAAACCCCGCACGTTCTGCTTGTCGGTCAAGGCGCCCAGGATTTTGCGGTCGACCAGGGGTTTTCGTTGCAGCCACTCTTGACGGCCACGGCAAGGGAGGAGTGGAGGAAATGGCAGGCGAAGCAGTCGGATCCCAAACGCGACCTCAATCATGACACCATCGCCATGATCGGGCTCGACGCAGCGGGAAATCTCGCGGGAGGATGTTCGACGAGTGGGCTGGCCTACAAGCTTCCCGGTCGGGTGGGCGATTCTCCTTTGATCGGAGACGGGCTTTATGTCGACAACGAGGTCGGTGCGGCGGGCGCAACGGGGGTGGGCGAGAATGTTTTGCGGTATTGCGGGAGCTTCCTGGTGGTCGAGTTCATGCGTCAGGGGCTTCATCCTCAGGCGGCATGTATCAAGACGATTGAACGCATCGCGCGGCTGGATCCCCTGGGAGTCGATGAGTTATTCATCAATTTCATCGCCATTGACAAGGCGGGACGATTTGGAGCGGCGGGCACCGGTGAGGGATTTGAATATGCGGTGACCTATCCCGGCTCCAGCGAGGTCAGAGACAGTGCTGCGCTGAGTTCACGAAGCGTCGGTGCCATTGGTGGGAACCAACCGGAACCGCGCGGCGAGAATCGGTAAGCGCTGGATTTCGGATTCCTCGTGTCTTGAGAGTGAAAGGAAATCAATGAACCTTTGTCATCGAACGAATCAAGGATTCTTAGGCTTGGTGTTGTTATGGGGCACTTTTGGGATGGCGTCTCCGAACTGGGCCGGAGCCCCCAGGGGGATCCCGCAGGGCAACCAACTCGAGGATCGCCGGTTGGGGCCCCTCACCGATCTGAATGGATACTTTCCGTTTCATGTACCCGGCACGGTTGCGGATTGGTCGTCCCGAGCGATGGCGGTTCGGCAACGCATTCTCGTCTCCCAGGGGCTGTGGCCCTTGCCGACCCGAAGCCCCCTCAATGTGGTGGTTCACGGGAGGATCTCGTTCAACGATTACTCAGTCGAGAAGGTTTACTTCGAAAGTTTCCCCGGTTTTTTTGTCACCGGAAACCTTTATCGACCCGTGGGGCAGCGGGGCCGCGTGCCGGGGGTCTTGTGCCCGCACGGACACTGGTCGGAGGGGCGGTTCATGGATCAACGGGGGATCCGGGAGGAAATCGCGATTGGTGCCGAACGGTTTGAGAACGGGGGGCGCAGTGTGCTTCAGTCGCGCTGTGTTCAACTCGCTCGAATGGGGTGCGTGGTCTTCCACTACGATATGATCGGCTATGCGGACTCCAAGCAGATCACCTTTGAGCTGGCCCACCGCTTCGCGAAACAACGACCAGAGATGAATCAGAAATCCGGCTGGGGCCTGTTTAGTCCCCAGGCCGAAAGCCACCTGCAGAGTGTTATGGGTTTGCAGACCTGGAATTCGATCCGGGCGCTTGATTTTCTGGAATCCCTCCCCGAGGTGGACCCCGGCCGGTTGGCCGTGACGGGAGCCAGTGGGGGCGGCACCCAGACGTTCATGCTGGGCGCCTTGGACCCGCGTCCTTCGGTCACCTTTCCCGCCGTGATGGTGTCGACGGCGATGCAGGGGGGGTGTACCTGTGAGAACGCAAGCCTGCTTCGGATCGGAACCGGCAACGTGGAGTTTGCCGGGCTCTTCGCCCCGAAACCACTCGGGCTCACGGGAGCCGATGATTGGACAGTGGAAATGTCAGGGAAGGGCTATCCCGAGTTGCAGGCGCTCTACCGGCTGCTGGAACGGCCGGAGCATGTGATGCTGAGAGCTCTCAATCATTTCGGGCACAATTATAATTATGTCAGTCGATCGGCGATGTATCAGTGGATGAACCGGCACCTCAAGCTTGGTCTCGAGGAACCGGTGGTGGAGGAGGATTACGCTCGCCTGGCCCGAGAAGATCTCACCGTCTGGAATGCGTCGCACCCCGAGCCGAAGGGGGGAGCGGAATTTGAAAAAAGCCTGTTGAAATACTGGCATGAGGATAGCCGGAAGAAGTTGCTCCGAGGGAGCGATTCGGAGCGGGTCGATCTTGACCTCCTCAGACCGGCCCTTCGTGTGGTCGTCGGCCGCCACTACGATTCCGGAGGTCAGATCACATGGCATCTCAATGAAAAGAATCAACGTCAGGGCTTCCTGGAAATGAGCGGCCTGTTGCGAAATGAAACCTATGGGGAGTCGGTGCCGGTGGTTTTTCTTTACCCAAAGAATTTCAGCGGTGTTTCGGTCGTGTGGCTGAGTGCTCGGGGAAAAGAGGGGCTCTACGAGGGGAATGGTCCCGTGGCCGGGGTGCGGCGTTTGCTGAGCGCGGGCCACACGGTGCTGGGAATCGATCTGCTCTACCAGGGCGAATCGCTTGCCGAGGGTGATCAACTAGGCACCACGCGTCGAGTGGCGAATCCCCGGGAAGCGGCGGCCTATACCTTTGGCTATAATCATTCGGTCTTCGCCCAGCGGGTTCATGATCTCTTGAGCACGATTCGGTTCTTGAAGACGCATGATGAGCAGTCGGGGGGGATTGCGTTGGTTGCGGCCGATGGCTCCGGACATTGGGCCGCCGTGGCTCGGAGCGTGCTCGGTGATGTGGTGGCCCACTATGCCATCGATACGGAAGCGTTCCGCTTCGGCGACGTCGATGGGTTGCATGATCCGGAGTTTCTCCCTGGGGGTGGCAAGTACCTCGACCTGCCTGGATTCCTGGCGGCGGGAGAACCCACGGCGCTTTGGTTGGCGGGTGAATCGACCCGGTCGTTGCGCTGGGTGCGGTCCCGCTATTCTGAGAATGATGATCGCGGCCTCATGACAGTGAATGTGTCAACGGATTCGGATTCCCGACGCAAGGCGGCGGTGACCTGGTTGCTCGATCAACTGGATTGAGCATGGATCATTTGGGGTCGTCGTGGCGAGCCGAAGAGTCCGCGTCGGGGCGCGCCGCAGGGTGGGACCGGGTTTGACTGAGGGGGGCATTTAGGCTGCCGTCCATGTGGATGGATCCCGCTTCGAATGTCCCAGAGGAGGCTCCGGTTTTTCAGATTCAATTTCTCCCCGGCCGGGGCCGGTATGGGGAATGGGAGGTAGTGCCAGAGGAGCGGCTGATTCCGTTCGCACTACGGTTTGGGCATCCCGATCCGGGGCTGGAGGGAGCGCTGAGCTATGTGAGATTCGTCGCTCGGAAAACGGGGGGATGGATTCGAATCCGGGATGAATTCGGGCGACGGCGAATGGTGGTGTTTGCCAAGGGAGGCGATGAAACGGGTCATCTAGTTTTCTAGTTTAATTGGGCCGTCTGTTCGAGAATTGTTTCCGGGCGGACGCGGATGCGCCAGTTGTCGGTCACGGCTTTCCAGACGAGTTGCCTCCGGGCATTGAAGAGGAATACGGCGGGCCGGGCGATATCATTCCCCTTGAAACCGCCGCCAACATGTCGAACTCCGAATTGGTCGATGAGGCGAAGGGAGGGATCCGAAAGGAGAGGGAAATCGAATTTCATCCTGGTCGCGAGCTTGCGGTTGGCGTCAACGCTGTCGGCACTGACCACGATCACCCGGGTGTTACGTTGGCTGAGTTGCCTGCTGATCGTCTGCAAACCTTGCAGCTCCGAGACGCAGAAGGGTCACCAGAATCCACGGTAGAAGACCAGGAGGAGATGCTTGCCTGCCAACTCGTTGAGCCCAAAGGGTTGACCATGCTGGTCGGTCGAAGAAAAGTCGGGGAGCGTGTCGATGGAATCGGTCGTCTCGGAGAGTCCGGGAATCTGGTAGGAGAGGTAACCGATGTAAGCGAAAAATAGCGAGGCGAAGGCAAGCGCCAGAACCCCGCAGCTGATCGCGGTGAGTCGTCGAATGAGGCCCGCTCCAGACCGAAAGCTATCCGCCACGCCCTTCAAGGTCAGCAGGCCGCATCCAATGACCAGAATGGAGTTGAACCAGGGCCGGTCCCTGAGTGAAGGGAATTGAGCGAAAACAACAAAGTAGGAGACCACGGCCAGAAAGGTAAGGCCGGCCCCCACCGGGGCCCATCGCCACGCCTTTGAGGACGGGGGGGGATTGGGTGGGCTGGGTTCGCGTTCCTCCATGCGGTGTTGGTCAGATCTGGC
>DEAY01000381.1 GCA_002348345.1 Verrucomicrobia bacterium UBA2970 | reverse complement strand
TACATCACCCGTTCACAGGGAACATTAAACCCCTTGGCCATCGCGACGTAGTCCGGATAAATCTTTTTCATATCCTCAGGATCGCCGAGGTAGGTATTCCCCCGATTTCCAGCATAGAACCGGTCTTCCCACTGCACCACCATGCCCAAGTGCTGATTGTTCAAAACGAGGGCCTTGGCCGCGATCTTTTCAATGTGTGCCGTCGCCAACTCCTGGATGTTCATGAGAAAACTCCCATCCCCATCAATGTCGATCACTTCCCGGTCAGGGCAGGCCACCTTGGCCCCCATCGCGGCAGGGTAGCCAAATCCCATGGCACCCAATCCGGCGCTGGTCAGCAGCCGACGGGGAGCATCATAGGAATAGTATTGCCCCGCCCACATTTGGTGTTGTCCCACTCCGGTTGTGATTATCGCCTCTCCCTGAGTCAGCTCAAAGAGTGCCTCAATGGCCATCTGCGGTAAAATGACCTGATCCTCCAATCCGGCCAAATGATCTTTCATGTGCTGCGAGCGCATGACTTCCTCGGTCACCCCGTAGCGAAACGGAGCCTGCTCCTTCCACACCTTGATCTGGTCGTGCCACCGATCAAAGCGGGCCTCGATAGGCCGCTCACGAACCATGTCCAACAGACGCTGGAGGGCATACTTCACGTCGCTCACCACCGGCAAATTGGCTTTTCGATTCTTATTGTGCTCGGACGGATCGATGTCCACATGCACAATCGTTCCCCGTTCACAAAACTGATCAACCTTGCCTGTGACACGGTCATCGAAGCGGACGCCGAACGCCAGCAAGAGATCGGCTCCCTCTGCGACTTGATCCACCTGAACGGTTCCATCTTCCAGGGACGTCTTTTTGAATTCTCCACTGACGGCCCAATTGGCATAGGCCGCGCCATGCATCCCCAACCATCGCAACGATAAGGGATCCGACTCGGGAAAGGCACCGCAACCCATGATCGTCGATGTCACAGGAATCTGGGTGGCTCGGGCAAACTCGGTCAACACCTCACTCGCCTCGGCGGAAATGATCCCCCCTCCCACATAGAGGACTGGGCGCTCGGATTTTTCGATCAACCCGATGATTTCATTCAACGCGAGATCACTCGCCTGGGGGATCCCTTGAAATCCGCGAAGCTCCAGTTCCGTCGGAAAGACCGGTTGACACCGGGCCTGCTGGATATTCTTTGGGATATCAACCACGACGGGACCTGGGCGCCCGGAGGTGGCCACGAAGAAGGCTTCCTTGACGATTTTCGGAATGTCATTGATGTCGGTCACCAAGTAACTGTGTTTCACCACCGGAAGGGTCATTCCAAAGAAGTCGGTTTCCTGAAAGGCCCCCTTCCCGATCATTGCCTGGGGCACCTGCCCGGTGATCGCTACCAACGGAATCGAGTCCATATAGGCGTCGGCAATTCCCGTCACCAGATTCGTCGCCCCCGGACCACTTGTCGCCATGCAGATCCCCGGTTTTCCGCTCGCCCGAGCGTAGCCCTCGGCGGCAAAGGCGCCGCCTTGCTCATGACGGGGCAAGACCACACGGATTTCCCCGGATCGGGTCAGGGCTTGATGAAGCTCCATGCTGGCTCCACCAGGATAGGCAAAAATGGTATCGACTCCCTCGCGCTCCAACGCCGCAACGAGGACCTCACTCCCGGACATCGTGGGGCCCAGTTGATTCGCCTCGGCACTCGGGGCTGCCTTCGTCTTTGATTTTGGTGTCTTCCTCATTCGTCTCAGCAATGCTAAAAAAAAACCCACGATCGGATTCGATCGCGGGTTCCGGTCAACGACAACCTACTAGCGTCGACAGGAACCCTCCGAGACCTCGACGACTCGAAGCAACCCTCTTCCTACCAATCTGGCTACCAGACCAATCATTCTGAAAACCACCGTAGTGTCCGTTCCCGCCAAGGTCAAGGTTGGACCTTCATCAGCCGATTGGCCCAAAAACCAGGGCGGTGGCCATCGGCGCCAGTTTCTCTCTCCCTCCGATTCCGAAATCCCCGCTCATCTCATCAGACATTACTCCCCCTTCGAGCCCCCCCGAGACGAGGTCAACGTCTTCCGCGACGGGATCACTCAAGACTCCAAAAAACCGATTTGAATTCTTGAAATCTCGATGATCTGATCCGACTGATATGATGTCATCATCGGAGCGAACTCAAGCCCCCCTTATCCGGCCGCTGAATTCTCTCCAACCTCTCCAACCTCACTGTGGATCTCGCCGTCGCAAAGCAGCGTCGTCAGCAGCGTCCCTCGATCGATTTCCTTGATCGACCTGACGACCCGTCCGGACTCCGACTCGCGGGTGATCGAGTAGCCCCGTTCGAGAATATTCAATGGAGAGAGCAGCTTTAGAACGCGATCAAAATAGTCCATTTGTTGCCGCCTCGCCTTCCACGTTTGGCGGACTAACTTTGCGAGATGCTCGGCTTGAAGTTGCACATGCCCGTTTTCCCGTACGAGCCGGCGGCGAGGTTGCAATTGAGACAGCGCGAATGTCAATCGATCCAGTTGCTGCACCACCCCCCGCTTTCGGCCCGAGAGAGTACGGGCAAGCCCATTCTCAAAGTCATCGATCCGAACCCGGCACCGCTCGATGACTCGCCTGGGATGAAGCACCGCAAGCCGACGCCCCACCTGCCGGAGAATCCCTTCCAAGTATTCAAGTTCCCGTTCCAGGATCGCCTGCATCTGCCCCGCCGCATGCTCCACGCCATCCCGAGAAGCGAAGATCCCTTCGGTCACCAATTCGGCCGCAGCACTCGGCGTCGGCGCACGGAGATCGGCCACGAAATCGCAAATGGTAAAGTCTGTCTCATGACCAATGGCCGAAATCGTCGGCAGCGCAGAGGCCGCCACAGCACGCGCGACCGACTCTTCGTTGAACGCCCAAAGATCCTCCAGACTCCCGCCCCCCCGGGTGATGAGAATCGCCCCCAAACGCCGTTCAGGGGGAAGGCTCATTGAATACCGGTTGAGTCCGTGGATCGCGCCGACGATTTCATCCGAGGCATCCTGGCCCTGGACTCGAGTCGGATGGAGGACCCACTCAAGCGCCGGATGACGGCGTCCCGTCACCTGCAAGACGTCTCGAAGCGCTGCGGCTGACTCCGAGGTCACGATCCCCAGCCGAAAACAATAACGCGGAATCTCCCTCTTTCTCTCCGAGGCAAACAGGCCCTCCGACTCAAGCTTTGCCTTGAGCTGCTCGAAAGCCCGCTGCAACGCACCCACTCCGTCCAGCTCAACCGACCGCACGATCAACTGATACTGGCCTCGCGCCTCGTAGACCGTGAGATCCCCCTCTAGAATCACTTTCGCTCCGTGACCGATATCGGATCGATGAGACACCGATTCTCTCCGAAAGAGAACACAGCTCAGTTGCGCCGAGGCATCCTTGAGCGCGAAGTAACAGTGGCCGGACGATTGTTTTCGGTAATTGCTAATTTCGCCTGTGACGCGAATCCGCCCCAGCTTCCCTTCCAACAACCTTCGAATCACACCCGTGATCTCCCCAACCGAATAGGTTTTCTTTCGCTCCCCTTCTGTAAAAAGATCCCCAAATTCCCACTGACTAACGGCTTTTCTCATGGTTCGCCCAAATTCAAGACGCGATCGGGTCGATCGAACACTGATCAACCCAAGTCAACCTTCTAACCCAACCTTCTTTTGTTTGGATTTTGGACAAAAGTCGAGATTTTCCCTCTTATTCAACGATTATAATTAAAGGGCTCCTATTTTAGGACTTGCCATCTCCTTTTCAATATTGATCCTCTTCAAGTTAGGCCATTTGCTTCCGCTTAGGCGAAAGACAAGGGATCTGCTGTGGCTTTTGATACCAAAAACTCCACTTAGTCTATGTCAAATCAGCCTCCTCTCGAAAAGGCCACGGAACCCTGGCTCTCGAACGCTAAAAAGATGCCTCCCGTGGCCTCCCTCCTCCGGGGAGTGGCCCTCACCGTCTTGGCTTTCCACATCTGCATCGACACCGCCGCTCAACCGACTCCGGTTGATCTTACGGAGCTGGGCTTGGAAGAGATTCTCACCCTGCCGATCATTCGAGATGATGCCAAACCGATCCGTGAATCCTTCATGAGCCGCTTTCGCTTCGGCTACGAATACATTCAAGCGAGATTCGAGGGCTATCAGAGTGGCACCACTGAACTTTCGGTCGCCAACGTTTTTGCCGCCGGATTTCCCGTCGTGCCAAAAGAAATCACTCAAGAGGCCCACCTCTTTAAGATCGATTATGAACTTAGCGATCGTTGGGCTCTCAACCTGCAGATCCCGCTGATTCGCCAGTCCACCTTTCACAAGGGAGCCCCCGGTCTTCCTCCCGCTTTCCATGAATTCACCATCGAAACCCAAGGCTTGGGCGATATCGGGCTGTCGGCCAGCTACATGGCCTGGAAGAAAGGGAATCATGCGGTGGTGACGGACGCCGGCTTGAGCGTCCCCACGGGATCCATTGACGAGAAAGGCCGAACCCCTCGCGATCCCACCATGGACACCATCGTCCCTTACACCATGCAGTTGGGTTCGGGCACCGTTGATCTCAGGCCTGCGATCACCTACTTCGGCACCTCTGATTGGCTGGATTGGGGCACCCGCGCCCAGGGGAATGTTCGACTCGGTCG
>DEAY01000051.1 GCA_002348345.1 Verrucomicrobia bacterium UBA2970 | reverse complement strand
ACTCATGTTCGAGTTGCTTGCGGATCTTGGAGGTAATGGTGCCATAGCGCCGTTGTGCTCCCGCAAACGTTTCCCGCCGTAGCTTAGCCTCCATGGAGTCTCCGGGTTCAACCGGGAACTCGGGAAACCGGTAGCCGAGATTCTCGAGTCCAAAGTCCAATCGTTCCGCTAATTCGACGGTCTGTTGAACGGCCTGGGGAAGGTCGGCGAAGAGCGCTTTCATGGCCTCAGGCGATTTAAGATGGCGTTCACCGTTTTGAGTGAGCAGTCCCTCCGCTTCGTCGAGATGGGTGTGATTCCGGAGGCAGGTAAAAACATCGTAAATCCCTCGTGAAGATTCGTTGGCATAGAGGACGCCGTTGGTCGCGAGCAAGGGGATCCCTAGAGTGGTCGCCAGCTCAACTTGACGGCGGATCACGCGGTTTTCACCACGGATGCAATGCCGCTGGAGTTCCATGAACACTCGATCGGAACCGAAGATTTGGACCAGTCGGTGAAGGGTGCTTTCGGCCTGCGAGAAATGCCGGCGCTGGAGGTGCTTCCGAATCGCGCCCTCTTCGTCTCCGGTCAAGCAGATCAGTCCTTGATGAAACGATTCGAGTTCATCCCATCGAACACGGCATTCCCCCTTTGGATGTGAAAGCTGGGCGCGGGTGATGAGTCGGCTCAGATTCTGATAACCTTCCCGGGACTCGACGAGCAGGGGCAGAACGGAATGGTCTTCAAGCGTGAGTTCGGCACCCACGATGGCGCGAACCCCCGCCGCTTGTGCTTGGTGAAAGGTTCGAGGGGCACTGTAGAGTCCGTTCCGGTCCAGAACGGCGAGTGCGGGGCATTCTCGATCAGAGGCGGCGGTGGTCAGTGCTTCTGGGCTGGAGGCACCTCGATGAAAGCTGAATGCACTCCGTGCATGGAGTTCGACGTAGGTGGGGTCAGCCATGAAAAGGGTTCAGTCGTAGACGCCGTCGATGACCCATTGCCCGGCTTCCCAGGCCACCCGGTAGAGGCCACCCGAAGCCAGTTCGACATCCCATTCCTCACGGTTCCATGACTCACGATCCCACCAGTTTCCCGAATTTTTCCAGGGCCCGGCCAGACGCTTGCTTCGGCATCGGGTTTGGTCGAATGCCAATCGCATCCGTTGTTCGGCGTCCTGGTCGTTGACCATGGTAATGTGAGCCCGTTTGGGCGGGCGGAAGCGGCGCAGGGGAAGTCCTTCGGCGCTTTGGGTTGGGGCAGAATTACGGTTCGGGGAATCTCCGTTGAGATGGAATGGGTTCATTCGGAAGTGGTCAGGGCGATGAGAGGGAGTCGGGACGGGGGTGCCGACACGATCAGGGCCGAGTAATGCTTCCAATTGGGCTAGTGTTTCTGCAAAGCGGTTTGGATCTCGAAGGTTGGTTTCGAACAACGACAATTGAATCGAGGAGGTGCAAGTGGGGGAAATCGATAAACTGAGTCCCCTGATTGGCGAGGGAGATCGAAAAGCCTCTAAGTGAGTCAAGAGCATTCGGAAAAGTCGTTCGCGATCTCGGGTTGGATCCGGAATGCGGAAACTTTGATGATGGGGTTTCCCTTCCTCGAAACGGAGGGTGAGTTCCATCGTGGCGGCGACCCGGTAAACGGTTGCTAGTCGAGTCGTGAGTTGTTCCAAAAATCGGTTAAGGATGAAAATAAGGGCTTCCAGCCGCTCGATAGGGGCTTCGAGTTCCATGCTTTCGGTCAAAATGCTTGAGGGGCGAAAATGATTCAGTGGGCGGAGGGTCTTGCCTCTGGCCCGCTCCCATATGAGGAGACAGTCAGGTCCAAGACGGCGAACCACTTCCTGTTTGGGAAGCTTCAAGAGAGCGGCCGTGGTGTGAATCCCCCATCGAGTGAAGACTTCGAGTATTTCAGGAGAGGCTCCCAGGGCCGCCAGGGATAATGGCCGGAGAAATTCATGAATGGCTTTTGGTTTGGCCGCGACTTGGCAGATTGGGGTGGCAACTTGGCTTGCCAGGAGCGCGAGGTCCGGAGTCGCGGCGATGCCGATTGTAGCCTGAAGATTGAGCGGTGCAAAAACCTTGAGTGCTGCCTCCGCCCAGAGTTTCTCCCGGCCGCGATCATAAGGGGTGCCGCGGAGGTCGAGGGTGCAAATGCCTGCCCGCGTTGCTTCGAGGTGAGGGGTGATGGTGGCGTTCCACTGAAGGAGGATTTCCTGCACGATCCGTTCTTGAATGGCCGAGCGGGTGAGGAATCGAACCGCTTCACAACGCGCCTGGCCCTGAGGAGCGGTCATTCCTCTGGCCACCCCTTGTTGCTTGGCCAGGGCATTGGCTTGGATGATTTGGCATTTGCGTTGATTCCCTGTCGGGTTGCTCGCGTCGTCCAGCAAGGCGACAGGGGCTCCTCGCCAGTCTTCCGGCTGCAATCGCAAGACGGCTTGTAATTCGAAATCTGGGAATGAAACGACGCCAAACATAGAAGTCCTTTTGAAGGCCCTATCCGATCGCGGTTTGCCTGGATGATGAGTTTGCTTCAGGCGGGGTTTTCCAGTGGTGACGTTGACGGGTGAGGGGGAGGTGGAGCCGCTCGAACAACTCCTGCTGGCTGACTTCGAGGTCGTCGAGGTGAAATGAGTTGCCAATGTCGAAGCGTCGCATGGCGCTGCTGACCATGGGTCGCGGGGTCAGAATGAGGGCCGTCCCTTGAGTCCGCTGCACAAGGGTCTGCAGGCGATACCAAAGCGGCTTGTGGATGCGGCGGAGTTCACGTTCCGGATTCAGACGCAGATCAAGAATGCTCAAGGGTAAATTGCCGTCCCTTAACACCAGATCTGCCGCCTTCATCGCTTCCAACGCATTCTTGCAACGTATCCAGAGCATTCGTTGGCAGGCCTCGAACCCGGCCGATTGGGGGTCAAAGGAATTCCGGCCATCAATCAACGCCAAATGATAGCCATTTTCCGTGGCGGCATGGAGAAGCCCATTCAACAAGAGAGCGCTTCCCTGAGTCGGTTGGGTGCTCACGATTTCAGTCAATGCCCCTCGGGGGATCTCGGCTTCATCCAGGCAGGGCAAGCCCGTATGCCAAGCCGGTCGTTGTTGCTGGAGATTGGCATGAGCATCGGGAAACTTCTCGGCGAGAAGTTCTCGGAGTTTGATGACTTTGGCGGATGCAGCCATGAAGGACGAAAACGACGGGTCAACAATCGACCGGTCCAACCATGTATCATGGCTTTGAGGACATTTTCAAGTGTTGCCGGAGTTTGATTCACCCAGACTACAGTTTGGGGTGGGACAAAGATTGTCTATGGGTGTTCCCAGATGCAGGGTGAGGATGTTTGCAATGTAGGACCAAATGGCAGCCTGAGGGGTGAGCTGACCCGACGGTGAACCATCCTGAAAGCAAGGGGATG
>DEAY01000376.1 GCA_002348345.1 Verrucomicrobia bacterium UBA2970 | reverse complement strand
CTCCTTTGAGCTTGGAAAGCTGACTGAATTCCAAACGGCGCGCTACCCGATCTCGGCGGTCTACCTCCTGGAGGATTCAAAAGCTTCCAAGGCCATTGAATTGATTCCGATGGGCCCCAAAGACGCCTACCTCACCCTTGCCCGCAACCTTTTTCGGCTCGATTCTGCAAGTCACCCGCAACTCCTCAAAGAGGTCGGCCTACTCTCCCGGCTTCTCGCCAACACGCTCGTCTACCGGTTGCGTTACCCGCGAGAGCGAGAAGGACTGGGCAAACTCGTTCAAGAACTTCTCTCTCACGGACCGATTCCCACCTAGGCATGTCTTACAGCATTCTTGATTACGCAACGATGCTTGGTGATCCCGGCCGCATGGAAAACTATTCGGCGGTGCTGAAACGAGCGGTAACTCCAGACTCAGTCGTCCTCGATCTCGGTACTGGGGCCGGTTATTTTGCGGTTCTCGCCGGCCTCCTAGGGGCTCGTCGGGTTTATGCGATCGAACCCAATCCGGCGATTGAAGTTGGCAGGGAACTCGCCCGCGAGAATGGCGTCAGTCACCGCATTCAATGGCATCAAGCCCAGTCCACCGACGTCGTACTCCCCGAATTAGTCGACATCGTAGTGGCCGACCTGCGTGGCGTTCTGCCTCAATGTGTCGGTAATCTCCCGGCCATCATGGATGCACGCACTCGCCTTCTAAAGCCCGGTGGCCTCCTGCTCCCACAAAAAGACCGCCTCTTTTTCACCATTGCCTCAGATCCACAGGCCTTTAAAGACTGTGTCGAACCTTGGCAGCAACTCGCCGCGGACCAATTAAAGCTCGATTGCTATTCCAAGGCTCTCTGTCACGGATTCATGAGCCGCGAATCCAAATCCGAGAATCTTCTGACCTCGCCCAAGCTCTGGGCGGAGATTGACTATCGAACCGCCACCACGATGGATCACCAAAACTCGGTTGAATTCAAAATCGAACGCGCCGGAACGGGACACGGGTTCTATCTTTGGTTCGAGTGTCAGGTCGATGACGACCACGTCTACTCCTTTGGGCCCGACACCCCGGTCGTCGTCTATGGATCGGCCTTCTTCCCTTTCCAGCATCCCCTCAAGCTTTCCCCCGGGGACAGCGTCACCCTCGATCTCTCTGTCCGTCTCGACTCGGACGAGTATCAGTGGACCTGGGTAACCAAAGCGATTCAAGGAGCCACGGCATCGCCGTCGACCTTGAAGCAGTCGACCTTCCTCAACAGGACCGATCTGACACCGAAGGTCCTGCGGAAGAAACAACCCGCTTCGATCACGCAACTCTCGAAGAGAGGAAGGATTACCCACCGCATTCTCACCCTCATGCTCAAAGGCAAATCAAACGGATCGATCGCGGAGGCCCTCGCCATCGAGTTCCCCGCAGCAAACAAGTCTCACGAGCACTGGTTAGCCGTCGTCGGGGAGATTGCTCTCGACTTTGGAGATTGACCCCCCCTGCCCCCCCCGCCCGTGAGCTTTCTCACTCAACTTCGTCCGCTTCTCCTTAGAAAGTCGACCGTGTTACGAGCCGTCCAATGGGTCTATGCCTTTGCCGGTTCATGGATGGTGGTTCTCGGACTTCTGACCCTGATCGGGGGGCTCCTTCCGCTCGCGAACGTCTACCTGACCAAAGAACTGGTCGATGGACTCACCGAACTCAGCGGCAATCCAACCGGGCCATCGACTCGGTTCCTGACCTTGGTCGGCATCCTCGTTTTCCTCCTCTTGTTCTCAGAGGTCATCGATGTGGTGACGGGATGGGTCCGCATGGGCTATGCCGAGCTGGTGGCCGACGAAATCCAAACGCGCATTCACCACAAAGCCATTCATGCGGACTATCAGCATTTTGAGATTCCTACCTACTACGACCAACTCTTCCTCGTCACATCCGGGGCTGAAGAGCAATTCACCGATGCCATTGACAACGTCTTCACCCTGATTCGGTCCGGAGTCACCCTGATGGCCATGATCGGCGTGATCGCTGGATTTCATGTCTGGCTTCCCGCCGCCTTGGTCCTGGCATCGATCCCCACGCTCGCCTTAGTCCTGACACAGTCGAAACGGGTCCACGCCCTCCGAAAGCGACTGATCCCGGATGAACGTCGAGCCGACTACTACGACTGGCTCATGCAATCCGATGAGTCGGCGGCGGAGATCAGGCTCTACCGTCTGGGAGAGTCGTTCAAACAACGATACCGCAACCTGAGAAAAGCTATCCGCCATGCGATGCTGAACCTGGAAAAACGACAGATGGTTCATCGACTACTCGCAAAAGTCTTTGGACTTTCCATGATGGGTGGGGCCCTGATTCTCATCATCAACCGGGCCCTGGCAGGGCAATTCTCCATCGGGGATGTCGCCATGTTTTATCGCACCATCAAATACAGCCATGACGTGGGCATTGAATTCGTGAAGGGAATCGGCGACTTGAATCGAAATGCAATCTTTCTGACTGATTTCTTTCGCTTCCTTGACAACCGGCACCAAACGGATACGGGATCCGATTCCGCTTCCTTCCCACCTCGGCTCCATCGAGGCATCGAATTTAAGAAGGTCAGATTTCACTATCCCGAAACCCAAAAAACCGTACTGAATGATCTGGACCTCTTCATCCCCGCCGGCAAGACCACAGCCATCCTCGGCCCGAACGGATCCGGAAAAAGTACCGTTCTCAAGCTCCTGACAAAACTCTATACCGAATACGAAGGCGAGATCACGGTGGACGAGACGAGCCTTCGCCAAATCAACCACGATTCACTCAGGGATCACATCGCCGTCCTGCTCCAGGATCCCATGAATTACCACCTGTCGCTCCGGGAAAACATCACCGCCCTCACCCCCTCAGGCGGGAAAACCGGGCCATCCCTCGAGCAGACCGTTCAGGCCGCCGCACTCGAACCGATCCTCCGAAAACTGCCGGAGGGCCTGGAGACGCCCCTCGGCAAATGGCTGCATCGCGGGCAAGAGTTGAGCGGAGGCGAATGGCATCGGGTGGCGACCGCGCGCGCGCTCTTCCCTCGCAGTGCAGTCCTCATCCTTGATGAGCCGACGAGCACTCTCGATCCTTGGTCTGAGGCAAAATGGTTCCAACGGGTTCGGTCCTTCCACCGTCAACAGACCCTGGTGGTGATCACCCATCGCGTGTCACTCGCTCGCCACGCCGATCACATCTGTGTGATGGATCAAGGGGGCGTCGCCGAGTCCGGCTCTCACCCCCAGCTCATCGAACGGAACGGGCTCTACGCAAAGATCAACCGCTAGCGTTTTTTTTTTGACCCCGGACCAACCCTCCGACGATCCGGCGAAGATAGAGGAACAGCAAGAAGAGCGGTCTTCGTTCTTCATAGAAGCGGCTCATGAATTGAGGCCGTGGAAAAATCAGCAACTACACGGTGAGTAATCGATCCCTCCACCGCGGCAAACTCCAGAAAGTGACCCAGAAATCGGAACGATTCGATCGCCCCTCCTGCAAATAGTAGGCCGAGGCCTCCCCTCGGTCTTCGAGGACTCGGGTGGCCCACTCCGAAATCGCGTCGGGAACGGACTCCGGAGCCCAGGAGCGCAACTCGCTCAGGGTGGCTCCCATCAGCAATTGGCACTCCTTCAACCCTGATTCCTCTCTCAAGGCCATCCATTCTCGCTCTCCGAAACGATCCGCCAACAGTTTCAAGTCATAATACCAGAGAAACCGCCGATCCGCTTCGAGGTGACCTCTGAGATGGAGCGCCGACAACAGAAACGACTCAACGGACCCTATCGTTTTCAATTGAACGGTCTCGAAATCAACATTGATGCACCGCTCTGAAATCGCCTCATAGGAATAGGGCGAGAGCAGCGGCCGGTTGTTTGAGGCCAAATGGAATTCAAAGACATGCTCCAGATGGTTCCCCCTCTGAAGGGAAAACTGTTTTTGTTGGGAGACCGTTCCAAACAGGAGGTCAGGCGTCTCAACATACCCTCGCCGCGTCATGATCCGCTCGACAATTGGGAGGGCCGATCGTGAGATGAGAAGATCGGCATCCGAGCTCGGACGATGGTGAGGAGACGGATACAGGTTCAGGGCGAAGGGGATTCCCTTGAAGTAAATCCCCATCACGCCCTCCGCCCTCAGATCAGCCTCCACCCGGATGATTTCTTTGAGACGAACCTGGAACGCCACGAATGATCGAATTTTGGTGACTCGAAACGCCTTGAGGACCGTCGGCGGCCACCCCTTCTCTTCCTTCGAACAATCCGTTTTATCGATCAAGATCGACTGAACTTCCATTGCCTTCGTCAAGTTCAAGAAAGCCTCAACCGTCCCGGCATCCTTTGGCAGCATCCATTCAGGCAACTCCCGATCGACGAGACACCTAAGGATGAATTGTCCAACCTCACCTTGCTGAATGGCACTCGGTCTCAATGCCCCACACCTTCAAAGAAGTGGCCACCGTCGGCAATCGTTTTCTGCCATCGTCTTAAAGGCCTTCAAGGAAGGAACAAGGCTCATCCTGATTGGCGAACCAGCACCTTTTAGGCTTCAATTTCATTTCGACTGGCCTAGTCTCGGGGGCAACTTATGAGTCGGAGCCGGCACCATCTCGTTCACCACACCGGTTCCAGGCTGTTCTCAGTCCGGCCCTCCACCCCCTCTGATGGGGGCTCTGGTCTGACCGGCCGCGGGATCATGGAACCACCCACGCGATTGGGGATCGATCCATGGATTGCTCTCTTCGAAGCGGCAAGCTCGAAGCCACCCGTTTTGCTTAGAACCAGAACCTGAAGGTTGCCGGTCACCATTTCAATTTGAACTCAAATCGATGAACAATCCTCTTTCCCTCTCTGTCCGCATCGCCGAGGGTTTTCTCTCGAAAGAAGAAGCCATCCTCAGCCTTGAGGACGTGGCCCAACTCTCAAAGGAAGCGGGTTATGACGCCCTTTGCATGCGCGCCTCCCAGATCGGAGTTCAATCCCCTCGGTCGGAGGTCACCGCGGCAAGCCAGTGGCTTCGGTCCGAAGATATCCCCGTGACAATGGTCACCGGCGATTTTGATATTGTCTACAACAACGAAAACGGACCTGGCTGCCTTCACCGAATCACGCCCTATCTCGATCTTGCTCAACACCTGGGTTGTCAGCTCATTCGGGTGGCCATCAAGACGCACGATGACATCACCCCGGTCCAGAAGGCCGCCGATGAAGCACTCGAACGCGGCATCTCTCTGGTGCATCAATGCCACACCCTGAGCTTGTTCGAAACGGTGGAAAGCTGCGTTGAAACCGCCCAACGCATCGACCGCAAGAACTTCGGCATCATCTATGAACCCGCCAACCTAGAGATCTGCGGACAACCCTACGTGGGCGAGGTTTTTGACCGCTTACTCCCCTGGCTCAAGAACGTCTACCTCCAGAACCAAATCCTGAAGGAGGATGGAGCCGTAACATTGAACACCTGGTGTCGGGGGCCGATTGGTTTCGACCTGATCCCTGTGCACGCTCCCGGAGGCATCGACTTTCCCGCGGTGTTCGAAGAGCTCCAGCGAGTGGGTTACCAGGGCCCGATCACGGTCCATCAATCCGCCCAACCCGGTGCGTCTCCCCTCCAAACAGCGATGCAATCCGCCCAGTATCTCCGAACCCTTATGTCTTAGTTTGTCCGAGCAAGCGAAGAAACTCCGCGAGTACAACGGTGTTCTCTGCATAGCCCCGACCGGTCACGATATTCCCGTCCACGACCCAATCTTGATCCACATAAACCGCCCCCCCCTGCTCCGCATCCAGGGCGCATTTGGGGACGGTCGTCACTTGCTTTCCCTGAATGACATTCGCGGCCGAAAGAATCTCAATGCCATGGCAAAGGCAGGCGATGGGTTTCCCGGCGGCAACCATTGCCCGAAGGAGATCAAGGAGCGCTTGATCATAGCGCAAATACTCCGGAGCCCGCCCCCCGGAAACAAAAGCCCCAACGAAGTCAGCGGCCTTCAGCTCAGAAAACGAGGCCGAGGCCATCAGGTGATACCCAGGGCGCTCCTGAGTGATATCCCAGGGAACGTCGGGATTCGGGGGGACCTCGTGTAACACCGTGTGATAGAGCCTCGCCTCTGGTCCTGCTACCACAACCTCGTAATTGTCCTCGGGAAGGCGGTAGTAGGCATAGAAGGTATCCAAGGCTTCGGTTCCATCCCCAATGGGCATCAAGATCTTCATGGTTAACGCCCCGAGAAGATAGAAAGGCTCCCTCACAAGAGCAAGTCCAGGGAACGCCATCAAGAGCCAACAACGGGATCGGTGCCATCGCGAAATCCTAGGATCAGGGAACATCGGTCGAACAAGAATGGTTGAGGCGTCATCAACCCGAATCCGATCAACCCGACTTCCCATGGCGACTCACCGTGGTCCGCGATGGGGTTCTTTCATGAACTGGAGGGTTGCTATTGGGGACCCGCGCGGAATAAACCGTGCCCATGACATTTCCACTCCTGTCCCGCCCCCGGGTGGATCGGGCCTCTCAATGCCGGCCCGCGCTCGCGCTCCTCCTCTGCCTCGCC
>DEAY01000334.1:36230-44775 GCA_002348345.1 Verrucomicrobia bacterium UBA2970 | reverse complement strand
TGTTCCCTGTGAACGGGTGATGTACCGCCGAGACCTTAAACCCGCATTGAAGCGGATGTTGGCTTCCAAGGAACCATACGTGCTCGACGTCATTGTGCCCTACACCGAGCACGTTCTGCCCTTTATTCCCGCCAACCATACGGTCGCGGATATGATTTGTCCCTGAGGCGGTGTAGCTGGGGGATCGGCGGCCACCGACGATGATGCGTCGGTGGCCGTTTTGCTATTGCTTGCAGCAATCGATTCTTGTTCTTTGCGAGACCATGAGAGGTCTCGAGACCGGTAGCCCGTCCGGAGTGAGAGCAGCAATCCCCATTCCGTTCAAGGAAAATGGATTGGGAATGTTTTGTGAGTAATTTCCAATTTAACGGGATGGAACTGCTCCTTATAGTGGGGCCATGTCAAAGGCAGAGTTCACACACCTCCATCTCCACACCGAGTTTTCGATTCTCGATGGAGCCTGCCGGATCAATCGATTGATGGAACGAGCCCGTGAGCTTGAGTTTGATTCGCTCGCGATCACGGATCATGGGGTCATGTACGGTGCGATCGAATTCTATCAGGCCGCGAAAAAACATGATATCAAGCCCATCATCGGATGCGAGGTTTACGTGGCTCCGGGGAGTCGATTGGAAAAGAAATCCAGCATTGGGGGGAAGGACGTTTACAACCATCTCGTCCTCCTAGCCAAGAATCAGACGGGCTATCGGAATCTCGTCCGGTTGGTATCCGACGCCCACCTGAAGGGATACTACTACAAGCCCCGCATCGATAAGGACATTCTGGAGGAGCACAAGGAGGGGTTGGTCGTGCTGTCTGGTTGCTTGGCCAGCGAGATTCCGGCCCTGATCACCCACCAAAAGCTGAAGGAAGCTCGTGATGCCATTGACTGGTTCCGCCAAGTGTTTGGTCGTGAGAACTTCTTTCTGGAGCTTCAAAACCATGGGATCCCGGAACAGGCCCTGGTGAACCGGAACCTGATTCAGTGGGCTGATGAGTTTGGCTTGCGCCTGGTTGCCTCGAATGACGTTCATTATGTGAACAAGGAACATTCCCACGCGCATGATTCGCTCATTTGTATCGGCACCCAGTCCCTGCTCTCGGATTCCAAGCGGATGTCGTATGTCCCGGAGCAATTCTACCTCCGTTCAGCGGAGGAAATGAAGGCGCTCTTCAGCGAGATTCCCGAAGCGGTTACCAACACCCGCCTGGTCTCTGAGATGTGCCATCTCGAGATTGAATTCGGAGCCTTGCATTACCCGGTGTTCGAACCGCCAGCGGGATTTTCCAGGGAGGGCTATTTGGTGCGGCTTCTCGCAGAGGGATTGGAAAAACGATACGGAATTGATGCGAGCGCGGAGGAGGAGCAGATTGTCGTGAATACCGTCCCTGACCCAACCCGCCTGCCCACCTTCGCTTCGCGATCCGCTGAGAATGAGACATCGGCCGAGGGAAATGGAGTCACCTTAGCGATTGAGGAACCGGCGGTGGCAACGATTGAGGATCCGGTGGTGGCGATCGCGACCCGGGATGTGATTGATCGAATTCGTTTTGAGATGGACATCATCAAGAGGACGGGATTTGTGAGTTACTTCCTGATTGTCGGCGATTTCGTGCAGCATGGCCGAACCCAGGGAATCGCCTGTGTCGCCCGGGGCTCGGCTGCGGGATCCTTGGTGACCTTCCTGCTGGAGATTTCAAACGTGGATCCCCTACGGTACGGGCTTCTCTTCGAACGATTCCTAAACCCCGAGCGAGTGAATCCGCCGGATATCGATATCGATTTCGCCGATGATCGGCGGGCGGATGTCATCGAGTATACCCGGGAGAAATACGGTGCCGAATGTGTGGCTCAGATCATTACCTTTGGAACCATGGGCGCGAAGTCAGTGATCCGGGATGTGGGTCGTGTCATGGGGTTGGGCTATGGCGATTGCGACCGTCTGGCCAAGATGGTACCCAATGAATTAAAGATGTCTTTGACGAAGGCCCTTGAGCAATCTCCCGATTTGAAGCAGGCCTACGACACGGAGGAAACCACCCGGGAATTGATCGATACCGCGTTTATTCTCGAAGACATGACTCGAAACTCGTCGGTCCACGCTGCCGGCGTGGTGATCGGGAGCGAGCCGCTCTACAATGTGCTGCCGCTCAAACAGGACGATAGTGGTGGCACGGTGACCCAGTACGCCATGGGGCCGGTTGGGGATCTGGGCTTGCTCAAGATGGACTTTCTTGGATTGAAGACCCTGACGGTGATTCGCAATACCTGCGAAATGGTCAAGCAGACAAAGGGCGAGACCATTGATGTGGATCGCTTACCGCTTGATGATGCCGAAACCTATCGGCTCCTCAACCGGGGAAACACCGTCGGTGTGTTTCAACTGGAATCGGGGGGGATGCGGGATTTATGCCGCCGCTTTCAGTTGAGTTCGGTTGAGCATATTACGGCATTGGTCTCCTTGTACCGTCCCGGGCCGATGGATCTGATCCCGGACTTTATTCGTCGTCGACATGGAGAGGTCGAGATCGTTTATGAACATCCCTTGCTCAAGCCGATTTCGGAGGAGACCTATGGGATCCTGATCTACCAGGAGCAGGTGATGCAGGCCACCCAGGTGCTTGCGGGTTACACGCTTGGTGCGGCAGATCTTCTCCGCCGAGCGATGGGAAAAAAGAAGGTGGAGGAAATGCAGAAGCAGCGAAAGACATTTGTCGAGGGCTGCAAGCGAGTGAACGATATCGATGCCGACACGGCCAATACCGTGTTTGATCTATTGGAGAAGTTTGCCGGCTACGGTTTCAACAAGTCTCACGCTGCAGCCTATGCCATTGTGGCCTACCAGACGGCTTACTTGAAGGCTCATCACCCTGTCGAATTCCTCAGCGCGATGATGACCAACGATATGAGCGATACGGCAAAACTCTCGATCCTCATTGACGAGGCCAAGTCCTTGGGTGTGGAAGTTCTTCCGCCAGACTTGAATGAAAGTCAGGTGGTCTTTGCCCCGGCTCAGGAGGGGAGCGTCATTCGTTTTGGAATGGCGGCGATCAAGGGCGTGGGGGAAGTGGCCGTTGGGGAGGTCCTGGAAGCACGCTCAAAAGGGGGGCGGTTCCAATCATTGCTGGACCTCTGTGAGCGGGTTGACGGGAGGACGGTGAACCGAAAAGTGCTGGAAGGCCTCATTCGTTCCGGATCGTGTGACTCGTTGGGCCTGACCCGTGCGACGCTCTTGAGTCAGGTCGACCAATCGCTTTCCCGGGCGGCGAGTTTGGCCTCGGATCGAGCGAGGGGGCAGGCGTCGATGTTTGAGATGATGGATGAGGCATCGGATCCCCTGAAGGAACGGGTGGTGGAATTGCCGGAGTGGCCGATCGAGAAGCGTCTGTCCGATGAAAAGGAGCTCCTGGGGTTCTACATCAGCGGCCATCCCCTCAATCCCTATCAGTCGATTCTCGATCGTTACAGCCTTCAGAGCTCCGTGACCATGACCGAGTTGGAAGACCGCAGCATGACACGGGTGGGCGGCATGGTCTCTGCCGTTCAATCGGGGTTCTCAAAAAAAAGTGGCAAACCCTATGCGATGTTGACGATTGAAGACATGGAGGGAACCTTCCAGGTGCTATGCATGAACGAGAATTTTGATCGGAACAAGCATCTCTTCGAACCGAATTTGCCGATTCTCGTCATTGGCGAAGTCAACAATGCAGAGGACAAGGCCAAGGTGTTTCCTCAGGAAATCATTCATTTGGAAGAGGCGCCCCGGCGTTTCACTGAACAAGTTCATATACGCGTCCAACACCAGGCGCTGGGCGGGGAGGCTTTGATGAACCTTAGGGACTTGGTGAGCCGCTTTCCAGGCAAGTGTCCTCTTTTCCTCTGCATTCTCCGCAAAGGTGCCGAACCCGTGTTCATCGAGGCGCACGAAAAATACGGGGTGGACCCGTCGCTGGAGCTGGAAGAGGCGGTGAATGAGTTGTTGGGTGAGGAGGGCTATCATGTGAGCGTGGTCCAGGCGCTCCCCGAAAGAGAGCGGCGTCGATGGGAGAAACGCACTGAACCGGTGGTTGCCTAGACGGCCCTGGTTGGATGCGGGGGATGGGTGAGGATGGCCGGGGCGGAGCGATGAGGTGGTGCGGGGGCATCAGGTAACAAAACTTTCGCCGACTTTACCCAAAATAGCACTTGCACCCCGTGTGGAGCATCCCTATATTTCGCGGTCTTTCGACGTAAGTCTAAAGCTATGCGACGTGCCAGAAACCAGAAAACGAGGAAATCGGTAGCCAAGCGATTCAAGATCACGGCTTCCGGCAAGGTGGTTCGGAATCGCCAGGGCAAGCGACATTTGCTGAGTTGCAAGAGTCCGAAGCAACGCCGCCGGCTGGGTACGTCCACGATTCTCGATCGGTCGGACGAGGATCGCATCATTTTGAATATGCCCTTCAGCCAGCGTGGCTAAAGGCATCGCCTCCAAGGTAAGAGAAGATCATGAGAGTCACTAACGCACCCGCGTCTCGAAAACGCCGACGTCGCACGCTTCAGGCGGCCAAGGGGTTTCGTTTCCGTCGTTCCAAGTTGTACCGTTACGCGGCGGATGCCCTTGATCACGGGCGGCAATATGCTTACCGGGATCGAAAGAACAAGAAGCGGACGTTTCGGGCACTGTGGCAGATCCGGATTAACGCGGCGACCCGAGGGGCGGGGATGACCTACAGCCGGTTCATCGAGGGTCTCAAGGCGGCTGAGGTGGATGTCAATCGGAAACTTTTGGCTCATCTTGCTGCGACTGATGAAGCGGCGTTTGGTGAACTGGTCAATGTCTCAAGGGAAGCGTTGAAGACGAAGGCTGCGGGATCGGCTTAGTTCAAAACAAGATTTGATTTCCGATATCACCGGGCGGCCACATGGTTGGACGTCCGGTTTGTTTATGTAGGAGTGGCTCGGAGCACATGATCGTGTCACCGAGGGAGAGAGAAGGGGTGAGAGCGTAGATTTCTGTGAGGAGAGAAGGAGTCCATGTCTGAATCGGTTAATGATCTCGAAGCCTTGCACGAGGCCGCATCCAGCGCCATTGCCGCGGCCGGTGACTTGACACAACTACAAGCAATCCGAGTTCAATTCCTCGGCTCCAAAGGCCGGATCACCGGATTGCTGAAGCAATTGGGGAAGCTCCCCAAGGAGGATCGGCCGGCGGCGGGACAACGAATCAACGGGGTCAAGCAAGTGGTCGAAGGCCAGTTGAATGATCGCAAAGAGGTGCTGGAGATGGCCGCGGCGAAACCCAAGCATCCGGCCGATTTTTCGCTCCCCGGTCGTCGGCTGTCTCGGGGGCGACGGCACCCGCTGACCCAGGTTACCGAGGATATCGTCCGTAGCTTTCGCAAGATCGGATTTGCCGTGGCGGCCGGACCCGAAATCGAGGACGAATATCATTGTTTTGATGCGTTGAATACCCCGGCCGATCATCCGGCTCGTGACACTCAGGACACGTTTTATGTGCGGACCGAGAAGCGACCGCTGTTGCGGACGCATACCTCGTCGGTGCAGATCCGAGTGATGAAGAACCAGCCCCCCCCCATTCGGATCGTGGTTCCGGGGCGGGTGTATCGGCGAGACAATGCCGACGCGACGCACAACCCAACCTTTCATCAGATCGAGGGGTTGTATGTCGACCGGAACGTGACCGTTGGCGATCTGAAGGGCACGGTTGAGTTTGTGTTTCGAGAGTTGCTGGGCAAGGAGGTGAAGCTCCGATTTCGGCCTCATTACTTTTCCTATACCGAACCGAGCTTGGAGATCGATTTTTCGAGTCCTCTGACTCGAAAAATGGGCAAGGAGTGGCTGGAGATCGCGGGGTGTGGGATGGTCCACCCGAAGGTTTTTGAGAATGTGGGATACGATCCTGAGTGCTGGAGCGGATGGGCGTTCGGATTCGGGATCGAGCGGATCGCCATGATCCGTTATGGAATCAACGATATTCGGTTGTTTTACGAGAACGATTTGCGGTTTTTAAATCAATTCTAAGTTTCCGCATATGAAGATCACTTACCAATGGCTGAAGCAGTACGTCGATTATGACGAGTCGCCCGAGAGGTTGGCGGACGATCTAACGATGTTGGGTCTCGAGGTCGAGCGCATGGAGCGACTGGGTGGTGGCTATGAGGGGGTGGTGGTGGCCCAGGTGGTGACTCGGGACCCTCATCCGAATGCGGATCGCCTGTCGGTTTGCCGGGTGAACGATGGCACCGGAGAGCGCCAGATCGTCTGCGGCGCGACGAATTTTCAGGCCGGGGACAAGGTGCCCTTGATTCTTCCTGGAGCGACCCTGCCGACGTCGGATCCTGAAAAACCGTTTGTCATCAAGGTGGGGAAGATTCGTGGGGTGGAATCGCACGGGATGATGTGTTCGGGAAAGGAGCTCGGTGCCTCCGAAGATGCCGCGGGGTTGATGTTGCTTGATGCCGAAGCCGAGGTGGGTCAGGCCTTCGCCTCCTACCTGGGCCAGGATGAGGTCGATTATGTTTATGATCTTGAGGTGACGCCCAACCGACCGGATTGGAACAGCGTCATTGGAATCGCTCGGGAGGTGAGTGCTTTGACGGAGAAACCTCTGAAAATCCCCGAGACCCCCCTTCCGGAGGCGAGTGGAGGGGCGGTTCACGACGCGGTGGGAGTTCGGATCGAAGATCCTGATCTCTGTGCCCGCTACAGCGCCCGCGTGATTCGGAACGTGAAGGTTGCTCCCAGTCCTTCGTGGCTGAGGACGGCTCTCGAGAAAACCGGCATTCGAAGCATCAACAACGTCGTGGATGTCACCAACTTTGTGATGATGGAGGTCGGGCAGCCCTTGCATGCGTTTGATTTCCACCTCTTGGCGGCGGAGGAGGGGGATGTGCCGACGGTTGTTGTTCGTCGTTCGCACCCGGAGGAGCGCTTTGTGACCTTGGATGACCAAGACCATCAGTTGCCTGCCGATACCATCATGATTGCCGACGAGCAGAAGGCCATTGCGCTGGGCGGGGTCATGGGGGGACAGAACACCGAGATCGCTGATTCGACGCGTGATGTGCTCCTGGAAAGTGCCCATTTCAATCCCCGGAGCATCCGGTCCATTTCGAAAGCGCTCGAGCTGCGGACGGACGCCTCCTACCGCTTCGAGCGGTCTGCGGATCCCGGGATTGTCGATTGGGCGAGTCGTCGAGCCGCAAGTTTGATCGTCGAATTGGCGGGAGGCGAATTGCTCGAGGGGGTCGTCGATGTCTATCCTCAGCCTCAAGCAGAGCGTGAGGTCTCCCTCCGGTTTGAAAAAACCAATGAGCTTCTCGGAATCGAAATCCCGGGAGCGCTGCAGCAAAGGATGCTGGAGCGATTGGCGCTGGAGGTCAAAGAGCCTTCTGAGGCGGGAGCGAGGTTTTCGATTCCAAGCTGGCGGGTGGACCTGAAACGGGAGGCGGATCTGATTGAAGAGGTGGCCCGATTGTATGGAGTCGACAAGATCCCCTCGACGCCTCCACGCGGGGCGATTGGATCCCATGAAGCCGATGTCATGCATGACGAATTCGCCGAGGTGGGTCAACTCCTGGTGGGGATGGGTCTGTCTGAGATTCAAGGTCAAACCCTGATTTCGGATGGAGCGGCCGGGCTTCCCGATCACTCAAAGATCGTTCATTTGGAGCACCCTCTGAGTTCGGATATGAACATCCTTCGACCGAGCCTTTTGCCGGGCTTGGTGTCGGTGATGCAACACAACGCCAATCATGGGACGCACGATGTGGCAATCTTTGAAATCGGAGGGATCTTTCTCATGGAAAAAGAGCAACCGATGGAACGTCGACGGTTGGGACTTGCCTTGACGGGAGCTCGGAAGCCCGGATTCTGGGCCTCGGGGGAGGGATGTCCAAACTTCGATCTGTTCGATCTGAAAGGGTGCCTGGAAAACCTGTTGGAGGGATTGGGGTTGCGGGGAATCCAGTGGCGGACTCAGGATGAACCGGGTTCCGGGTTCCTTGAGGAGGGGCAATTGAGTCTTGGAAAGCAGTTGCTCGGTCGGCTTGGGCAGTTGCAGCCGGTCATTGCCGGGAAGCTCGACCTCAAGCATCCAGTTTTCCTGGCCGAGCTCGATCTGGATCTTGTCCTGCGCAGAAGGAATCCGTCCCGATCATTCAAAGCGCTTCCCCAGTATCCTTCGATCCGGCGAGACCTCGCCATGTTGGTCGATGAACAGGTGACCCATGAGCAGGTGATGCGTGTGGTCAAGAAAGCCAAGGCTGATTTCTTGAATCAGGTGGAGCTCTTTGACGTGTTCCGCGGTCAGGGCATTCCTGAGGGGAAAAAGAGTGTTGCCTATTCCTTTGAATACCGGGAGCCGACTCGGACGCTCAAGGACGAGGAAGTCACGGCGGTGCACGAGAGAATCGTGCAACGGCTGCAACAGGAAACCGCGGCGGAGATTCGCTAGCTCCTTGAAGCCCCAGTGGCAGCCTGGTGGCAAACGATGCGGACAAGCGAGTCTCCTGGTGGGGCGGGCTTGAGTCGAGAGAGGTC
>DEAY01000334.1:0-35921 GCA_002348345.1 Verrucomicrobia bacterium UBA2970 | reverse complement strand
GCGGGCTTGAGTCGAGAGAGGTCGCGATCAGGAGCCGATGGGTCTCCAGCCAGCGGGGATGAAACTCGTCCCCCTGCGGGGCGTTGAACCCTCGGCAGGAGTGCTGGGTTCGCAATGATTGGCACAGCCGGTAGGAGTAGCGGCGATCGGGTCCGTTCGGTATGCGCTGGGGTTCAGCTCAGCTGGAGCTCAACTGGTACTGGGCCCTCAGGGTGGGGATGCCTTGCTCATGGAAGGTTTTTTCAAAATCCGTCTCGATGGTCGTAAGGGAATCGGGCGCGTTGATGGGCCGGAATTGCTTAGCGCTCTCGAAGGTTTCCAGCATCTGCTCGAAATAGCCTTGGTTATCCGTGCGTAAGTAAACCATTCCCTTGGGCTTGAGGCTCGCCATCAGGATGGGAATCAGGCCCGGGGCGACGAGACGGTTCTTCCAGTGTTTTTTCTTCGGCCATGGATCGGGGAAGTAGATATGATAGGCATGAATGCTTTTGGGAGGTAGGAGGTATTGGACCGCGTATCCGGCTTCGACCCTCAGGACCCTCACGTTGCACAGTGCTCTTCGCTGTATCTTCCGATCGAGTTTCCGGATTCGGCCGAGAAGCCGTTCAATGCCAAGGAAGTTGGTATCGGGATTCTGTTCCGCATAGTCGACGAGGAAGGAACCGCTCCCGCAGCCAATCTCGATTTCAGTCGCTTGGGCGGGCGATGGAAAGATCTCGTTCAAGGGAAGGACCTCGAAATAGGAGCGAGGTTGGAAAAGGCTAACGGGTTCGCGTTTTGACCGGTTGGCGGGCATGGGGCGATCGGGAATGGATTAATCAGCCGGAGCGGTAAAGAGGGCAAGCGATGCGGTGTATCCGTGAAGGTAATTCTGGTTTCCGACCGGACCGAGTTCGCCGTTGCAGAAGAAGCCGATCAGGCCGATGGAACCAAAGGCGTTGATGATTTCTTGGGCATCGTGATGGGGGGCACCAAAGAGGCGTTGGCCCCGCCCGTTACATGTGCAGAGGAGGCCGCCCAGGACTCGTTCGGTCTTGGTTTTGAGGCGTGCTTCCCTGAGAAGCGATTTGAGGTCTTCGTCGGCTGCGTTTGGGCTCCGGAGTTGGAACTGCACGGTTTGGCCGAGCCTCGGGAGCGCCCCTACCGAGAGGCGTCCGGAATCCGGGTCCGCTCCGAGAAGATTTCGAACCAGGAAATCGCCCCGATTGAAGTCCTCCGCATATTCGTTGGTGACCAATCCCAGAAACAGATTACCCTGAACCTCTTGAACCAGATTCTTGGGCAGCTCGTTCACTGTTTCGAGGAGAACTTGATAGGCGGGTCGGTTTCCGATCTCCTCCAGAACGTTGTCGCTACTCTTGGTGATGATCCAAGGTTCGCCGATCGGAGTGCATCCCTGAGAAATCACGTTTTGGATCCTGGTCTTGCCTTCGAGGCAGAGCCCCACTCCTCCTTGCGTGAACACCTGATCTTGCAGATAGAGTTCGGTTTGATGAACTCCGGGACGGCCGCTGGCCAGCCCTCCGAGGATGGGGATGCCGGGGAGGGCTTGATTCCATTGTTTCAACCAGGTGTCCAGATTCATGTGGAAGGGATCGGCAAAGACGATCCATCCATTGCTGGAGTCGGTGGAAAGTCGGTCGCACCAGTAGGAGGATGAATCGGCATGTTCGATCTCGCGTTGATCGAACCGAATGGTTTTGAGAACGGTGTCCGGGAGATGGAACAAGCCGATGGTGAATCCGCTGGTGTTCTCAAGTTCCCGATCGTTGCTGACCAAGGATGGGCTGCTGCATCCGATCACTTGTTTTGGATTGATTTCGTCATGAATCAGCGAGAGGAGTAGGCCGGAGTGCTCGGCGAAATCCGGCGAAACGAAAACCATCGCGAGGTCAATGGTGGGATGGGAGAAGGCGGCGCGATGGTTCCACAGCCAGTCCCGGATGGACTGGATCTCAAACCCCTCAAGATACGCATCGACTCTACAATTTGACGTCGCCATTGACGGGGTATTGATACGCGACCCACTGGTGGCTTGTCAGGAACTATCTCTCAAACCATTCCAGGTCGGTGGTGGGGGTGGACGGGGATGCCCGTTTTCGTCCCTTCCGATTAAGGTTGTTCCGTCGTCGAGAGAAAAATGTCAACCAGTTCACCGGGGCGAAGCTGTAGTTCGGAAGGAACGGTAAGAAGGACGGGAAGCCCAAGGTCAACGTCAATTCCATTTTGAGTCAGCGCGGCATTCAAGCCGCCGGAGAGGGATTCCCATTGGGGGCTGATTCCCTTAATCTCAGTGTTGGCGATGCGGCGGTCGTTCCCTCGGGTTTGGACTCGCACGGTCTGACCGGTTTGCAGGGAATCGGCATCGGGTGATCTCAGGTAGGTGATGAGTTGAGTGGGTTCCTCAGCGGTGATGGAGAGGACACGGTCGCCGTCGAGAATGGTTTCCCCCATGACGCGGTCAATTTGGGTGACCTTGCCGGAGATGGGCGCGACGAGCGCGTAGGGTCCAGAGAGGGATTCAATTTCCCTGAGTTGATCCTCTTGGGCGGTCATGGCGGTGCGCAATTCCTCATTCAAGGGATCGGCGTTGGTGAGGGCGTCGAGAGATTCAAGTCCGGCCAATGCTTCCCCAAGCTCCTGCACCAGGCTTGAGGCTTCTTCCACTTCAGCCACCAATGCGGCGACACTCTTTTGCGTTTGATCAAACTGGTCGGCCGAAAGGACCTGGGCCTTGAAGAGATTCCCATCTCGCGCAAGTTCGTTCTGGGCGCGTTGGAGGTTCACCTTCGAGGCCGCCAGCGCCACCCGTTGTTGAAGCCACTCGAGCCTAAGCCGATAGTAACTGACGGCATTGCGTTTTCGTTCGGCGACCGGCTCGATTCGGCCCCGGATCAGATCGATTTCCAAGCGCAACGAGCTGAGTCGGTTCCGAATCCCGATGGGTTCAACCACCGCGACCACGTCGCCTTGCGACACCGGTTGAAAGGGCTCGACGTGGAGGGATGAAATCTTTCCCGAGACCGGAGTGATCACGTTGGCCTTGTGAGCGATTGCCCGGCCGACAAGGCTTGGCTTCTTAATCTGCGCGAACCAGAGGCTGACCACCGCGATCGAGGTCGCGCCGAGCGTCAGGAGGGGCAGAACCCGATAGCGGAACTCTCGCCACTTGAGTCTTGGGGGAACGGGAATGGGCTGGCGGGATGACATCCTAGATCTCAGATTCAGATTCGGCGGATAACCCGGTGACGCGGGAAACCCCGTTGATTTCTCGAATTTCAGCAATCATTTGGTCCAGTGTATCGGGATCTCTCATCAGGAGACGATAGGACAGATCCGTCCCCTCCTGTCCCTCCAGACCCCGTTGGCTGGCGCGGTCTCTCCTGAGGGCGTAGAGATTCAAGAGATGATCCAGTTCTTCCACTTGGGTTAGGGGGCGTCCCCAATGGAGATTGAGAATGACGTCATAGCGATGTCGGGAGCCAAAAGCGGTGTAATAGAGATAAAGCATGATGCCGCCCGTCAGAAGGGTGCCCATGACCGCGGTGGCAAACTTCATGGTTCCGCATGCCATCCCGATCACGATGACGGAGAGGACGTAGGTCGTGTCCAGGGTATCCCGGAGGATGTTTCTGAATCGAACGATTGCGAAGACAGCCATCAACCCAAAGGCGGTGACCAAATTGTTGGAGAGAACCATCATGACCATGGAAACGATCACTGGCATCACGATCAGGGAATTGACAAAGGATCTCGAGTAGGAGAGTCCGCTGTGAGTCAGCATATAGACCCAGGCGATGCCATGGCCACAGAGGAACGAGAGGAGCAACCCGAGAAACATCAACGGCACGTTGGTCGGCATCGTGCCAAAATCGCCATTCTGAATCCAGTTCACGCTGATCTAGCTCGCTGCGGCCAACAAAATCTGCTCCCGGCGGGTCAAGTGGGACCGTTGGTTGAGGGGCGCATAAACCTGGCGATGCGCTGCCGGATCGTTGAAGAAACCCGGATGGGTAAGGCGCCTCGTTCCGACGAGTGTGGCGCCATCGACGTACTTGGCGGCTCCACATTGAACGAGGTGAAAGACCCGAACTAGCTCTCGAAACCAATCGGGGTATCGGTTGGTGAATTTGAGCTCAAGAACAAGATAGTCCCCGAACACATCAACGGCGTCTTGCATTCGGGTGGTAAGCTGGGCGGTGGGTTCAGGCTCGCAACGGACACGGCGGTCAATCGTGATCCGCACCGAATTATCGTGAGCGCTCATCCAAGCTTCTCGCAGGTAGGCGATGTGGGCGATGGGAATCGCTTGGAGTGCGGAAACCCGGCGGCAGAAAGTCCGAAGGGCTTGGTGCTGTCTTGGATCCCTGGAAACCACATGATCATCAGACGGAAGCTGGCCTGCCAGAATCGAGTCGACCGCGTCGCGATCCACGCCACCCCGTTCTTTTGAAATTGTATTGTCCACCCGCCGTTTGATTTCGAAATAAACCGGGGCATTCGGCCGATCCTCGTAGAATCGAAGGCGCAACTTGTAACGGTTCTTATCGCCGTTGATCGTCGACTGATAGAGTTTCAGATCAGGCGAGTCGAGATAGAGACTATGGACGGGATAGGAAAGATTGGGCTGGGTGGAACCGAACTCATCAAGCACGAGGTAGCCCTGTACAAACTCCCGGATGGCAAGCGCGGTTGCTTCGGAAATGATGTATTTAAACTCAAATCGTTGAGCTTGTAGTTTGTCAGGTCCCATGGTTGTCGGAATCAAACCCTCCGGCGTTCAAATTGCCCACTTTCCGAGGATTTGGAAAACTTTTAGTGTCGATTACCTTATGCTCGTGTGTCAAGTCCACAGAGAAATAGGGGATCGGGGTCCCGATTGCCCGGAAATCCTCTTCCTTTGGCCTGAATGGAATGGCGACCGATTGTCCCTGTCGCCATGGGGTTACGCCATTCTATTTCTGGTCGTTTGTTCTTGTTTCAAAAATGTTAGCAGGAGCAGTACCAGATTTGCCGCTGTCCCCAATGCCATCCAACCCTCCCCCGGCCTTGGGATCGGATTGGAATGGGGGCAACTCAACGCATTCCTTGCGCGAGGTCTTGCGTTGTGAATGCGATTGGTGCGAAATCAAGCGGTCCTGACCGGTCGGAAAGGCGTCCCAATGAAATCAATGTTTCGGCACACCAAAATCATCTTTACCGTTGGGCCTGCCACGGAATCAACCGAGCAGTTGAGATTGATCCTTGAGGCGGGGGGAAACGTGTGTCGGTTGAATATGGCACACGCGAGTCATGAGTGGTGTCGGAATCTGGTGAAGAGACTTCGGTGTGTGTCCGGTGAGTTGAACCAGCCGGTGGCCTTGATGATGGATATCAAGGGTCCGGAAGTGAGGACGGGACCTCTGGATTCTCCGATTACTCTTGAGCCCGGGGCTGAAGTCATCGTTTGTCCTGAGGCACAGGCTCCGGGGTATCGTGCTCAATCCGACCGGATTGTGGTGTCGACGAATTACCCCGGCCTAGCCGGCGATATGATGCCTGGGATGACGCTTCTCATCGACAATGGTTTGATTCAAATGACCGTGGAGAAGCGCGAGGGGAGCGTCCTCCATTGCCGAGTCCTCAGCCGCGGTGTGCTGGGGAGTCGTCGCCATATCAATTTACCGGGGATCACCACGCGGTTGCCCTCCATGACCGAGAAAGACTGCATCGACACTCAGTTCGGGATTGAATTGGGGGTCGAATACTTTGCGATGTCCTTTGTCAGGCAGGCAGATGACGTCGACCTCATGCGACGTTTCTTGAGCGACCGTGGGAGCTCGTCTCGGATCATCGCGAAGATTGAGGATCAAAGTGCGATCGCCAATCTCGAAGAAATCATCAAAGCCTCGGACGGCCTCATGGTTGCGCGTGGGGATCTGGGAATCGAGATGCCCTTCGAGCGGCTTCCCATCATTCAACGCCGAGCCGTGAATCTCTGTTTGATGGTGGGGCGTCCCGTCATCATCGCGACTCATCTGCTGGAATCGATGGTGTCCTCTCCGATTCCGACCCGTGCCGAAATCACCGATGTCGCCAATGGGGTGAATGAAGGGGCGGACTGCCTGATGCTCTCGGGGGAGACGACGGTAGGCGCATACCCAGTAAAGAGTGTCGAGATCATGGCACGTACCATCGAGAGCATCGAGGGCAATATCGAGGTGGCCCACAATGAGCAGCTTCACCTGAAGAGCGCCAAGTCGAAAATCCTCAGATCCGCCGTCGTGTTGGCGGAGGATTTGGGAGGGGCGGGAATCGTTGTCTTTACCCGAAACGGATATCTGGCCCGGGTCCTCTCGTTGTTGCGTCCGATTCGAAGCCCGGTTTACGCGTTTACCGACGAAGAAACGGTCTACCATCAAATGGCCTTGCTGTGGGGTGTCGAGCCGATCTTTATGCCTTTGAAAACAGAGCCCGAATCCGTTCTTGATGAAGCCTTCTCCGTCCTGCTATTGCGGAAGAATGTTTCAGTGGGTGAGCAATTGGTGGTCATCATGAACGTACTCCTTGAAGGGGAAGTCTTGGATACGGTGCAGTTGCGGACTGTGAAGGGCTAGTGGGTCCGTTCGAAATCTGGAGAAGTGGCTCCGGTGGTCCCGGGTAAACCGGACCGGGGTCATGTTGCAATCAATCACCGAATCGATCCAGTGGATCCCTGTTCTCCGTGCCTGTTGTTGTGAAATGAACAGGTTGGTTTCTTTTGATCATAAGCGTTGGTGTTTGATGGCGTGCCTTACGGCTTCGCCGGCTCATGGGTGGTCTAACTGACATAGCTTTCTTCTCCCTAATTCATTGACCATTAGGATTTTAGATTGCATCGGGTTTGGGTCATGAAGAAGAGCGGTTGTTTCCTCGATCGGATTTGCTGTTCTGGCCTCTCACCTGCTCATAGGAAAGCGAGGAGCTAAGAAAGGAATACCGAATCATTGTGCAACCGCTTGACAGTCGACAACTGAGAACATTTGTAGCTCTCGCGCGCACCGGAGGGTTTACCAACGCGGCGCGAGAAGTTTGTCTGTCTCAATCCGCCGTGAGCCATTCCGTGAAGGCTCTGGAACAGGAGGTTGGATGTCGCTTATTTGATCGTGTCGGCAAGAAAGTCTTGCTCACTCAGGCGGGTGAAACCCTGTTGGTCTATGCGAAGCGAATTCTGAACGAAATGAGTTCGGCCCGAGAATCTCTAGGCCAGTTGAACAAATGGGGTTACTCTCGGATTCGAATCGGGGCGAGCAGTACCACCTGCCAGTATATCCTTCCCTCTGTATTGCGTCGGTTTAAGGAGGAGTATGCCGATTGCCTGATCACCATTGAACCAGCGGATGCATCGGATTCCGTGGAATTGCTGGAGAGCAATCGAATTGATCTGGCCATCACATTGGAACCCGATCTGCTTGATAAGCTGGCATTTCAACCGCTCTTTACGGATGAGCTGAAGTTCATCGTGAGCCCCGATCATGAATGGGCTCGTTCGGGACATGTCATGCAAAGCCAGATTTCAAAGCAGAAATTTGTTCTCTACAACAAGGGGAGCCAAACCTTTCGAATGATTGAATCGTTTTTTCGACGTGATGGAATCGCGCTGAACACGCTCATCGAGTTCGGGAGCATGGACGCGATCAAGGAACTCGTAAAGCTGGGTCTTGGGGTGAGTATCATGGCGCCTTGGGTCGTCCAGGAAGAGGTTGAGTCTGGGAGTTTGGTTGCGCTTCCCTTGGGGCGCCGGCAACTGAGTCGGCAGTGGGGACTGCTGAGTTGGCGGAAACGGCCCCTGAATATGAGCGAGGAGCGGTTTGTTGGACTTTGTCGTGAGGTGACCGCGAACGTGATTCGTTTGACGAATCATCGGGAGCATCTTGCAGTCGAGAAGGTCGGTTGAATATGCTTCATCACCCGCCTATTACGAGGACTTCGGTCAGAATGTCTCTTTGAGGAGGAGGGGAGCTAGGGCCGATCCGCCGCAAAAAGAAGCAACTCGATGAGTTGTCTGCCCTTTGCGGTCAGACGCCACTTCGCGCCGGTCTTGATGACGAGTTTGCGGCAGGGGTGTTTTTGATAAACTGCCTCGTCGACATGGATCAGTTCCCAGGGTTCCCCGGCGGGGGGATTCTCGATGGCGATGGGTTTGAGTTGGTAGGGAAGACCGCCATAGTTGAACGCAATCTCGTAACCATCCACTTGTTCATGAGAAAGTTCAGGAGAGCGGAGGATGAGAGGACGGTATCGTTTGATCCAGGCGAACTCGGTTTGGTGGACACGGAGCTTGAAGAGAGGGGCTTGTTCTCGCAGATAGTCGCGGAGTTTGAATCCTGCGGGGGAGGCGGCTTGTGCGCGAAACACCTCCGCGGGATCGATTCCAATCAGGTTTTGTCCGTTCCAGATTCCGTGGTCGTTTCGGCCCTTGGGGTACTTCTTTTTGAAGAAGTCTGGAAACTCATGGTTAGCCAGCAGCGTGATTTCGAAGTGGAGATGAGCGCGTTCTTTTGAGATTCGCTGGCGCGTGTTGGAGGTGCGCCCCATGATGCCGATCTGAGCTCCCTTGGCGATCCATTTGCCCGGTTTCCACTCGTCGTTCACGCGGCTGAGGTGAGCGTAGATGCTGTAGATTTCCAAGCCCTCCACTTTGTGTCCGACCACGACGTATTTTCCGTAATTGGAGAGGCCGGCCTTTCGGTTCGTGTGAACGACCCATCCATCGGCCGTGCAGAGGACCGGATCCGTGGGTTCGTTTCGTTTGTCACGGGCGATCGAACGAATATCCGCTCCCTCGTGGAATTGGTATCCGGAGGATCGAACGCAGCCGAAGGAACCCGCGGTCCATGGGCGGCCCGGCGTTCCCACAAAAAAGTGGGCGTCTCCGTTCTCTTGGAGCAGGGTGTGGTTGGCGGTCGGGAACTGAAAAACCGATGCGGCCTGGGCGTAAGCACCCAGCAATGAAAAGGCGAGCGTATAGGAAAGGGCGACGTGTCGCATACCGTGGATGGCCTTATTTTTCCTTTCGAAGTTTCCGAGCAAGGGCGTTGAGTCCCGATGCGATTCGCTCCGCTTCTTCACGGCTCGCGTCGGGCGTGAACACGAGAAGGCCGTTGCTGATCGGCGTGTCGATCACTGGGGCTGCCAGCCAACGAGATTCGGGAAAACTGCTGTGAATGGCGATATGCTGATTACGCATTCGATGAGTTGCGTTCTCCAACAAACCCGTCCCCCGCCGGTCGTATTGAATCCGCAGACTGAAACCGCCGACTGATTCAACGACGGCCGCCTCCATGATGTAGCCTTCATCCAGAAAGGGCTGATCGGCGACGGTCATCATCATTGGCGTCCGACGATTGATCGGGACGCTTTGGTGCCGGCCGGTGCGATCTGGCTGGACGGCGCCGTAGAGTCGAAGGGTGCTGTATTTGTCGCTAGGCTTGCCTCCGTCGGAGCGAGAGGCACAACCGGAGAGCGACAAGGAAAGGATCATCAAGGAAACGGCGGTTGAAAAAGAGATTGCCTGATGAGGGAACTTCATTATAGGTAGTCCCTTTGTGGTTCGGATTTTAAGCCTTTAGTCATTATGGGACAGCAGTTAAGAAAAGTGCGTAAGCGCCAACGTCGTTCGCGGTATTTGAAACGGAAAAAGGAAGCCGCGAAAGCGAAAAGCTCCAAATCGTAGGGAATTCTTCGAGACCTCGGGATTGGGGTGAGGGCCGGGCTGTTCGCATTGGCGTCGTGTCCTCAAAGGTCGTTTTCCTCAAAGCTCGTTTAGCTGGATCGGTTCAACACTGTGGATGAGCCATCGCCTCCCCGATCGGAGCATCTTCATCCGAAGGATCTGCAGCGAGGGATTGGGGTCCGCGTCAAGGATGACGGTCGCCGTCACCACGAGTTCGGCTTCGGTGGCGCTGCTGAGGGTAATCTGGGGATCGGTCAGCCTGATGTCGAGTGATCGGGCGCCCGCTCTTGAGCTGGCAATCGCCTCTCGAATTTCAGCACGGCCTTCAAGGGAACCGGAGTAGGCCTGGCTCGATACACGCAGCACGGCGTTACTATGAAAAAATGAGGGGATCGCGTTCATCGCTCCGAGGCGGGCGAGGGCTTTTTCATCGGGTGAAAACGACGCCTTCGCTGCCAATCGTTGGAGCGTTTCTTGAATTTGTTTTTCGGGCGAGGGAAAGAGAATCGTGTAGGCCCACCATCCCGTCGCGGCGATGACGACCGTGAGGAGGAACGGTTTGGCCGACATCAAAACAAGGGTTTTCCCAGAATGTGTCTTCGGTGAATCTTAGAGAATTCTGAGATCATCCGATTGTCTCCAATGACCCAGTATTCATCCGTCTCCAATTGGACCGGAGTCCGGGTGGAAAACCCATTTTTGGTTTCGATATAGGGTTCCGTAATGGGGGCTCCGTTGATTGAGACCACTCCCTTTCTCATGGAGACGATGTCTCCGGGAAGGCCGATGACTCGTTTGAGGATGGTGACCTGCCGCCCGGTGGTCCCAATCGAGACCACCTCTCCCCGTTGAGGGTCGCGTTTTGCAAAAGCGAACCGGTTGATGTAGTTGATTTCTCCCGGTTTGTAGGTCGGGAACATGCTGAAGCCGACGACCTTAATTGGGATCAGGATTCCCTTGAAGAGGATGACGGCTCCCACCGCGACCCCGATGATCCGAATCCAGGTTGAGCCCGGGGCTCGACCGTGGAGAAATCGTTTCCAGAGCCCGGACGAGGACTCGGTCTCATTGGGGCCTGGGTGGATGGATGTTTCGATCTCACTCATCAGGGTTAACCTTTCAACAGGCGGGACTTTAGCAGATGGTTGCGTACCTGGTCAAAAGCTTGCCTCAAGGGATGGGATTTGGGGAATCTGGCCTTGGTTCGGGACAGGGAAACTCCCTCTTCTCCCGGCGGCATGACCGACGATGCCATCCGAATCACGGATCGGCTCTCCCTGGCGGGTTTCATTGGATTGGCCTCTCGCGTCGTCCCCTGGGCGGGAACTGAAGGAGATTGACAAGGTGAGTAATCCCTGTTTCTTTTTGAAAGATATGATCTGGATCGCGTCGACCAATCGTATTTGGAGTTACCGCAGAGAGTTTCTTAACTGAAGCGCTGGGGTAGTTGCTCGTCTTCCGTCTCCCGTTCCCCCTTTTCGCGAATCTTAAAGGCTTTTTGTTATTCTATGGCGTCGTTGTTTCAACCGATCTCGGGCTCAATCACGGTTCCCAAAGGGTTCCGGACCTCGGGGGTTTACTGCGATGTCAAGCGCCTAGGCACCGGCAAAGGCTCGAACAAGAAAGTCGATCTGGATCTTGCCGTGATTGCTTCGGAGGTGGCGGGTCCGGTCGCTGGTTTGGTGACGACCAACCAGGTCTGTGCCGCGCCTGTGAAGTGGTGTTTGGAGCGTCTCAAGACAGGGAGGGGGCAAGCCATCGTCGTCAATTCGGGAAACGCCAATGCTTGTACGGGGGAACGAGGACTTCGGGATGCCCAGACCATGGCTCGACAAACCGGACGAGCTCTCAAGATTGATCCCCATTTGGTTTACGTCGCGTCGACGGGGCGAATTGGGATCGCTCTTCCGATGCCCAATGTGAATCGGGGAATCCGTGAAGCAGTGAGTTGTTTGAGAAGTGGGTCACGAATCGATCGGTTGGCTGCCCAAGCGATCATGACCAGCGATACCCATCCCAAGGAATATGCGGTTGAGATTCCCGTGCGGGAGGGACGGATCCGGATCGGGGGAATCGCCAAGGGGGCCGGAATGATCGATCCCTGGATGACGCCAACAGGCAAACGTTCGTCCGAGTCCGGACTTCATGCCACCATGTTGGCCTTTCTCACGACGGATGCCGCGATGGACCAGGCTCTTCTCCAGCGCGCATTGAATCGCGCTGTGCTCCATTCATTCAATGCCGTGACGGTGGATGGGGATATGAGTACCAACGACACGGTCTTGCTGATGGCTAATGGGTTGGCGGGCAATCGGGTGATTCGGTCGGACCGATCACCGGCGTTCAGGGCCTTTCAGGCTGCCCTCGATCGAGTCTGTCTGGAATTGGCTCACATGATGGTCAAGGATGCCGAAGGCGCTTCCAAGTTTGTGACCTTGAAGGTGTCCGGAGCGCGTTCGGATGCCGAGGCACGCTCCGCGGCGACTGCCGTCGCGAACAGTTTATTGGTTAAGACCAGTTGGTGCGGAGGGGACCCCAATTGGGGCCGAATTCTCGATGCGCTGGGGTATTCTTCGGCCCAGATTGTCGAGGAAAAGGTTGACCTGGCCTACAGCGCTCCGGATTCAGAGAAGAAGGCCTATTCGTTGAGAGGGGGCAAGCCCACTCGAGTGAGCTTTGATCGATTGTGTGCTGAAGTGGCCCGCGATGCGTTCGAACTTCACATTGATCTCAATCTCGGCAAGGGCAAGGCGGAGGTCTACACCTGCGACCTCACCGAGGAGTATGTCGACTTCAACAAGGGGGATATTTCCAATCCCGCCGCATTGGGAGGATAATCGTGCAGGATCTCATTGACAAAGCGGCGACTCTCCTCGAGGCGTTGCCCTATATCCAGCGATTTCGCGGTGAAACCTTTGTGGTGAAATACGGGGGAAGCTTCATGGACTCCTCGGATCCGGCGGTGCGAACGGGAGTGGCTCGGGATATCGTTTTCTTGGAAGCGGTGGGAATCAATCCCGTGGTCGTTCATGGAGGGGGGAAAGCGATCAGTCGGGCGATGAAGGAGGAGGGGTTGGAACCTCGTTTTGTTGAGGGGCACCGGGTGACGGATGAAGCTTCGGTTCAACTGGTGGACCGAGTGCTCTCCAATGAGCTCAATCCGGAGATTGTCGCCACGGTGAAGGCCCTGGGGGGCGGGGCGGTTGGACTGCCGGGCCGGGAGATTCTAAGGTGTCGACGGAAGGAGTTTACCAATGCGGCGGGGGAACCCTACTCTTTGGGATTTGTCGGTGAGGTGCTCTCTGTTGATCCCGTTCGAATTCGGGAAGCGATGGATGAGGCGGTGACCCCAATCATCAGTCCGACCGCAAGGAGTGAGTCGGGGCAGCTCTACAATTGCAATGCCGACCTTGTCGCTGCGGAAGTGGCGATCGCCCTGAAGGCGCGCCGATTGGTCTTCATGAGTGATGTGCCCGGCGTGATGGAGGATCCGAAGGATCCTTCAAGTCTCATTAGTGAACTCGCGGTTGGGGACGTGTCGTCACTGAAGTCAAGGGAGGTGATCGGCGCGGGGATGATTCCCAAGATCGATAGCGCGGTGGAGGCGATTCAAGCCGGCGTGCACAAGGTTTCGCTGGTTGACGGTCGGGTCAACCACGCCCTCCTTTTGGAGATTTTTACTGATAAAGGGGTTGGAACGCAGGTCATTCCATAAAGGCAATCGCAATGGCAACGCAACAGAGTGGATCGGGGGCTGAGCTCACCACCAAGCAACGGTTTCAACAGTTCGTTGTGCCCAACTACGGGCGCTTTGACTTAACCCTTTGCCGCGGCTCGGGGTGCGATGTTTGGGACGATCAGGGTCGGCGCTATTTGGATATGGGGGCAGGCATTGCGGTTTGCGCCCTGGGACATGCTCATCCGGCGCTGAGCCTGGCGCTCCGTGAACAGGCGGACAAACTGATTCATGTATCCAATCTTTATTATCACGACCTCCAGGGGCGGTTTGCCGAACAGCTTGTTCAACGAATCGCACCGGGAAAGTGCTTCTTCTGCAACAGCGGTGCAGAAGCGAACGAGACCCTGATCAAGTTGGCCCGCAAGGTGGGTCACGACAGCGGCCGCTTCGAAATCATCAGCTTCGAGAATTCCTTTCACGGGAGGACCCTCGCCGGCATCTCGGCCACTGGGCAACCCAAAGTGAAGGCTGGGTTTGAACCGCTTCTGCCGGGGTTTGTCCACGTGCCCTTCAATGATCTTGAGGGGGTTGAGGCGGCTTTGAGTCCCTCGACGATCGCCGTCCTGGTTGAGGGGATTCAGGGAGAGGGAGGGATCAATGTGGCGACCCCCGAGTTTTTGTTGGGGCTGCGACGCTTTTGCGACGAAAACGATCTGCTATTACTGTTCGACGGAGTCCAGTGCGGGCATTTCCGCACCGGACGGTTTCAGAGTTATCAGAGACTCCTTGAAGGGGTGGAGGAGGGACAGCGGTTTCAACCCGACGCCATCGCGATGGCGAAGTCGCTCGGAGGGGGCTTTCCGATGGGAGCGGTTTGGATTGAGGAAAAGCATAGCGCAGTGCTCGGACCAGGCAGTCATGGAAGCACCTTTGGCGGGACGCCCCTTGCCTCGGCGATGGGGCTTGCCGTGATCGAGGAAGTCGCCAGGAAATCGTTGGAGGCCAACGCGCGAACGGTGGGGGACCGATTGAAGGCGTCCTTGCTTGCCCTCAAGGAGAAGTATCCCGACGTGATCACGGCGGTCAGGGGAATCGGGTTGATGATTGGAATTGTGTTCCGGGAGGGATTCTCGACTCGACTCGACGGAAGCCGCCCCTTGTCATTGCAACTGGTGGTGTCCCTCGCCGAGGAGGGGATGTTGACGATTCCGGCGGGCGCGGACGTAGTCCGGTTTTTGCCGCCGCTGAATCTGAGCGCAACGCAGGCCGACGAGGCCGTCGCCCGATTGGAGCAAACCATTAGAAAGCTGGTAGTATGAAACATTTCTTGAGTCTGGAAGAGCATTCGGGCGAATACTTGAGGGCAGTGCTCGATCGGGCCGGTGAACTGAAGCGGATGCGGGGGGATGAGACGTTCCAGCCCCTGAAGGGACAGACGTGGGCCTTGATTTTCTCAAAGTCGTCGACTCGGACTCGGGTCTCGTTTGAGGTGGGGATTCGGGAGTTGGGGGGGCGAGCCATGTTTTTGAGCTCCCGCGAACTCCAACTGGGGCGGGGGGAGCCGATCAAAGACACCGCCCGGGTTTTGGGTCGTATGGTGCATGGCGCCGTGATCCGAACTTTTTCCCACCAGGAAATTGTCGACTTTGCGACGTTTAGTGAGATCCCCACCATCAATGCGCTGACCGATCATGCCCACCCCTGCCAGATCATGGCCGATCTGCTGAGCATCCGCGAAAAGTTGGGCTCGATCGAAGATCGAGTGATTACGTTCATCGGGGATGGTGCTTGCAATGTGGCGACCTCGTGGATCTATGCCGCCGCAAAGTTCGGCTTCCAACTGCGAGTGGCGGCACCGGAGGGGTTCCAGCCCAGTGGGGAACTCCTGAGGGCCGCCAAAGGACAGGTAATAGTGACAGAGGATGTCAACGAGGCAGCCAACCAGGCCGATGTGTTGTATACCGATGTGTGGGTTTCGATGGGGATGGAGGAAGAAGCCGAAGCGCGGGCCCGGGTGTTTGCCGGGTATCAGATCAATTCCAAGGTGTTGGCACGCGCCAAGGAGTCGGCGCTGGTGATGCATTGTCTTCCTGCCTATCGGGGCAAAGAAATCACCGAAGAGGTATTGGAAGCCCATCAGCAGACCATCTTCGATCAGGCTGAGAATCGATTGCATGCCCAGAAGGGCGTGATCTGTTCCTTGTTGGGGGTATAGACGCCTTAGTGGGGCACCTCGTTCCGTTGATCAAGGGTTGTTTGAAGAGTGCCGTAATCGGTTTTACCGGAGCCGAGCTTGGGAATTTCACGCACCACTCTCAGCTCTCGCGGGATTGAAAGGTTGGGCAGCCCGTGGGTGAGCATGAGATCACGGATGGATTCAAGGGTGATTCGGGGATGGTTGGCCACGGCAATCAAGCGCTCTCCTCGTTGGGGGTCAGGTTCGGTCAGGATCGCTACCTCCGACCGAAGACCGAAATGTTGGAACTGACCGGCAAGAGCATCCTCGACGGCGGTCAGGCTGACCATCTCCCCACTCACCTTGGCAAACCGCTTGAGGCGTCCCAGAATGTGGACGAATCCCTCGTCGTCGATGTCGGCGATGTCCCCGGTATCATACCACCCCTTAAGGGCGAGAAACGACTCGTTGGCCTCGGAATTGAGGTAGCCTTTCATGATATTGGGCCCGCTGACAAACAGTCGCCCTCCCTGCTCGACCCCGGGAACGGGTTCAAATCGGGTCCTGATTCCTGGAAGGAGGCGTCCGGCGGAACCGACCTCGACCTCGAGTCGGGTGTTGACGCTGATGCAGGGGCTGCACTCGGTGGCCCCGTAGCCCTCGAGGACTCGGATCCCAAATTTTTCTGCCCAGGTCTTGAAGGTGCTTGCCTGGGTTTTTTCGGCCCCCGCAAAGAGGTATCGGACGCTTTGGAAATCGTATCGATGTGCCTTCCGCGCGTAGCCATTGAGGAAGGTATTCGTTCCGAAGACGATGGTGCAGTTTTGGTCGTAGACGAGGGCTGGGACCATGCGGTAATGGAGGGGCGAAGGATAGAGAATCATGAAGACACCTCGAACCAATGGCAGCAGGGTGCCGATCGTCAGTCCGAAGGAATGAAAGAGAGGCAACGCGTTGAATGCCCGGTCGTGGTCCGTGACGTCGATGACCGATAGCATCTGCTGGACGTTGCTGATTAAATTGGCATGGGTGAGTTCAACGCCCTTGGGAATTCCCTCCGAACCGCTGGTAAAGAGAATGACTGCCGTGGCTTCTCGATCGACGGGATGCTCCTGGAATGGCTTCCGGAGGATTTGTGTGAGAAGAATGCGGAGTCGGTCAATGGGGCGGATCTCGGCTCGGATTTCTTCCAGATAGAGCAGTTTGATGCCAGCCTCCTCGAGAGCCGATAGGTCGAGCTTGGCTCTCTCCAGGAAACGCCGTGAGGTGATGATCGTTTCGATCCGGGCCAACCGGCAGCAAGAGAGCAGGACGGCCATTCCTGATGTGTAGTTGAGGAGGGCGGGAATCTGCCCAATACCCCAGAGACTGAGGACGGTGATCGGGCAGGCGTTCACATTGGGTAGGAGAACACCGATGGGACGACTTTGATCGGGCAGGTGACGGTTCCACTGGCGGGCTAGTATCTCGGTGCCCGCAAGAACCTTGCGGTAGGAAAGCGTTGACATCGTCATGTCCGCCAAGGCCTCCCGCCCCGGATGGAGGTAGCGGTTCTCGACAATCGCGTCGAAGACGCTCCGAGGGCCAAATTGAGATTCGACCTGGAACTGTTGATCGACCATCAAATCCCTCAGCCAGATGGTCAGTTGTCGACGCCTTTCCGCGTTACTGGGGTGGGATGGCTGTGGAGGGGTGGTCAAACGGCTAAAGTGGACGGAGACGGGATTGAACCAGCGCTTCCAACCTGATTGCCCCGCCCAGGGTGAGCGATTGGCTCCCCGGAGATAGCAGGTAATCACCTTCGCCTGGGTCTTGAGGAGGAGAAACCCCGTTCCCTCATAGAGTTTCATTAGGCTCCCGGTGGTCGAGATCCTTCCTTCGGCGAAAAGCACCAAGCGGCCTCCCTTTTTCAGGAATTCGGCGATGTGTTTGACCGCATAGGGTGAGGACGTATCCACGGGGAAGGTTCGCCGACTCTTCATGATGCGTCGGTGAAGCCAGGAGGTCTCCGCGGTGATGGCCGAGGTGACGAACCGCCAGTCCTCCTTCAGGCACACGCCCAGCATGAGGAAGTCCAGCCAGGAGACATGATTGGGAATCAGAAGGACCGGACCCGGCGCATCAAGATCGGTCGCCCCGTAGGCGCGAAACCGGTGAAGGACTTTGAACAGCAGGTGAACGAGCCAACCCAAGAGTGTCTTGGGACGGAGTCGATGAATCGGGGTCTCGAGGTTGCTTACGTCGCCCGTGGAGGCCCGGCCCGCCATGGTATTTACTCGTCAGCTTCCAGGCTGATCTCTCGGGCTTGAAGGATCCCACCTTCCAGCAAGGAGAGGCTGGAGACCGCCTTGTTGTATTCGCTGAGCGACTGGATCTCCTGGGATCGCGCCGATGTCAGATCCCGTTGCAACTGGAGCACAAAGAAACTGGTGCTCTTGCCGTTCTCCAGTTTCTTTTCCTCCGCCTCGAGGGCGGCCTCGGCAAATTCACGTTGTTGCCGGGTGGCGTCGACTTGTTGCAGATTGATCTGCGCCGTGGTGACGCCGTTTTCAACCGCGACCATAATGTCCTGCTCGAATTGTTTGAGGCCGATCACCTGTTGTTCTTCCCGCGCTCGGGCGATCTTGAGGTTGTTCCGGGCGACGCGGTTTCCGATCGGGATGGAGAAGCGGCCGCCGACCGACCAGATCGGATTGTCCTGTCGTGAGACCTGGTCGAATACGCCCGAATAGCCAATGCCGCGGCCACCGGCCGAATACCCGAAGCTGCCCACGACATCAAGCTGGGGCAGGACCTGGTTCTTGTTGAACTTTACGAGGATGCCCTGGTTTTGCAGGGTCAGTCGTTGTTGTTGCAGATCGGGGCGAAGCGTCATCGCCTTGTGCCAACTGTCCTGCCGGCTGAAGGCGATGGGGAGCGCCCGGAGGACTTCAGTGGCATTGATCCGGACATTCTGCCACTGGAGATACTCATCACTGAGAAAGTTCTTCAACAGATTCTGGGTTCTCGCCAGGTTGCCCTGGGCTCGGAGCAGGCTGGCTCGGGCCCCGGCGAACTGGGATTCCGCCTGCTTCTCATCGAGCGGAGCCATGGCCCCTACCTCCACCCGCTTGCGGTTCTCGGTGAGAAGCCGTTCGGCGAGTTCAACGGCCTTCTCCTGGACTTTGACGGTTTCCTCGGCGGCAATCAGGTCGTAGTAGGCCTGTTCGACCTGGAACACGGTATTCATGATTTGCCAGACGAGGCGGAGCTCGGAATTCTTCAAATCATTGCGGCTCAACTTGATGTTGAGCCGGGTATTGTCGATCAGAAAGCCGCGAAGCAGGGGCTGGTTCATGGTGACCTGCACCGCACCGTTTGCATTGTCGGAGCCGAATGAGATCGGGAGGCCGGTGATGGGATCGATGAAGGCGGATTCGAACAAGGTATCGCTGACATTCGCCTGAATGCTGTAGCCCAGGCCGGTGGGGAGTTGACCGTTAAGGCCGGCGCTGACGAAATCCGTTTCGCTGGAGGTTCCCGGAATGGCTCGACCGAATTCGTCTACATTACCGGGTTGTTGACGGAAACTGTTGTTGAAACTCGAACTGAAGTTGGGATCCCAACCGGCGTAGGCAATCCTCAGGTTCGAGTGGGCGATGTCGGGATTGATCCGCTCGACCTGGAGCGAGAGATTGTGCTCCAGCGCGGTTTGAATGCAGTCGTTGAGCGACATGGCACGAGACCCCGTGGGCTTGTCCTGAGCAGAGACCGTGGCGACCGTCAGGAGGCCAAATCCGAGAGCAGCGCTGAATAACTTCTGCATGTGTAAAAAAAGGTGCGAAAAAAACCGCCGCTCGTCAAAAGAAAGCTGGGGACAATCCTCAGATCTTTTGGGTCAACAATCGTTTTGTAGTAATATACGGGATGGACCAGCGGAGCGTTACAGGGTTGATCGGTCCTGGGTAGATTTTCGGCCCATCAGGATAGGCTCGGTCGGCTTCGGCGTCTTGGAACCGGTTGAGGGGGACGGTTTCCCTGGGGCTCTGGACCCTTTCCGATGGTCCTCATGAACGGAATCGACGCCTTCTTTCCGAGGTCCCTTGTGACCATTGGTAACGAGAGAAAAGAGAGGGTCTAGCCGATGAACGCCTGATGCGCCGCCTTCAGGGCTTCCTCAGCTTGAGCCAGCGAGATCACGACAGAGATCTTGATCTCGCTGGTGGAAATCATGTCGATGTTGATTCGTTGTTCCGAGAGGATCTCGAAGAGTTTGGCGGCAATCCCGGAGTGACTCTTCATCCCGACGCCCACGACCGAGAGCTTGCCCATCTCGGCCTGAGCCACCACTTTGGTGAATCCAATGTCTTCGCGAAGCTCATCGATCACCCGTTGGGATTTGGGGAGATCACCCCGCTCGACGGTGAAGGACAGGTCGGTGGCGGGCTTATCCCCATGGCCGACGTTTTGAACAATCATGTCGACGTTGACCGCGGCTTGGCTCAACGCTTTGAAGATTCTTGACGCGACTCCGGGTCGGTCCGGAACGCCGACGAGGGTGACTTTGGCTTGGTTCTTGTCGAGGGAGACGCCGCGAACGACGACGTTCTCCATGTTGGCGGTTTCTTCTTTCACGATCGTGCCGGGGTTTTGATTCAGGCTAGAACGAACTTCAAACGGGACTCCAAATTTCTTGGCGAACTCGACGGACCGGCTCTGCATGACCTTTGCGCCGGCGCTCGCCAATTCGAGCATCTCGTCATAGGAGATCTCGTCGAGTTTTTTTGCGTTGGGAACGAGTCGGGGATCGGTCGTGTAGACCCCGTCGACATCGGTGTAGATTTGACAGAGGTCGGCCTTGACGGCCGAGGCGATAGCGATGGCGGTCAGGTCCGATCCTCCCCGCCCCAGGGTGGTGATGTGACCCTCAGCGGTTTGGCCCTGGAATCCGGCGACGATCACGACCTTCCCTTCGTCCAGCATTTGATGAACTTGCCTGGGCGTGATGTTTCGGATCTTGGCTTTGGTATGCACTCCATCGGTCACGATTCCGGCCTGGGCGCCGGTGAGAGAGACCGCGGAGACATCAAGCTGGTTGAGGGCCATCGCCATGAGGGCGATGGTGGTTTGCTCGCCGGTCGCGAGAAGCATGTCCATCTCCCGTTCCGTCGGCTCGGGCATGATCTCGTTGGCCAGGCCGATTAAGCGATCGGTCACGCCTCCCATGGCTGAGACCACCACGATGATCTGGTCGCCTCGCTTGCGATAATCGGCGACCCGTTGGGCGACCTTCTTGATCCGATCGGTGTCTTTGACGGAGGTGCCGCCATACTTTTGAACGATGAGAGCCATTTGGAGAAAACCCTAAACTAAGGCCTACATGCCAATTGATTTCATCACCGCCGAGGTCGAAGGATCCACCACCGTGGGTTCGACTCCAGCGGTTTTCAGAGCACGGTCGGGATCCTTGAGCCCGTGGCCGGTCATGGTGGCGGTGACCAGGCTCCCCTCGGGAATCGACTGATTGTGGACGGCACGAATCAAGCCGGCGAGGGGTGCTGCCGAAGCGGGTTCAGCCAGAATGCCTTCGGTTTGAGCAATGGTCTTGTAGGCGTGGAGGATTTCTTCGTCGGTGACCTTGTCAATCCCGCCTTGTGATTCACGGACCGCCGTCTCAGCGCCCTGCCAGCTCGCGGGATTGCCGATTCGAATCGCCGTGGCAATGGTCTCCGGTTGCGCCACCGGCTTCCCTTCAACCAGGGGGGCGGCGCCCGCCGCCTGCCATCCCATGAGACGGGGGGTGGTCTCGACCAATCCTCGATCGGCGTATTCTTGGAAACCCCGCCAGTAGGCGGTGATGTTTCCAGCATTTCCAACCGGTAGGAAATGAAAATCAGGCGCTCGACCCAGTTGATCGCAGATCTCAAAAGCGGCCGTTTTTTGCCCCTCGATCCGGACCGGGTTGATGCTGTTGACGACTTCGACTCGGCCGGTCCCGCCGAGTTCACGAACGATCCGCAGCGCATCATCGAAATTCCCGCGGATGGCGATGGTCTCGGCTCCGTAGATCAGGGCCTGAGAGAGTTTGCCCATCGCGATGTTTCCGTGGGGTAGGATGACGACACACTTCAGCTTCGCCCTCGCGGAGTAGGCGGCGGCGGCGGCGGATGTGTTCCCCGTGCTCGCACAGGCGACGACCTCGGCTCCTTTTTCGCACGCCTTGCTGATCGCGAGGGTCATCCCGCGATCTTTGAACGAGGCGGTCGGATTGAGGCCTTCGTACTTGAGGAAGAGGGAAAACTTGCCCCCGATGGCTTCGACGAAATGGTCGACCCGAACCAATGGCGTGTTCCCCTCGGAAAGTGAGATCCGGGGGGTGGCGTCGGTCACGGGAAGATACTTCGCGTAGCGGTGAATGACGCCCTGCCAGCGGTCAGCGGATTGCAATAGAGGGGATGGGGACATGGCTTTAGTGAAAGTGTTCGACCCGAATCAATTGCGGTTTCCCCTTCACCACCTTGAGGCGACTGATCCGCTTCGTCGCATGTTGAATGATGCCCGTGGTGGCATCATGGATCATGAGAATCAACGGTCCGATGCCTCCCTCGTGGCCTTCGGGTTGCACGATCGAGGAAATCCCGATTCCCTCCTCGGCCAGGACGGTTGCGATCTGGGCCATCGTGCCGGGTTTGTCAACGACCGAAAGGCGCATGTAGTATTCGCTGACCACTTCCTTCCAAGGGATGACGTCGCTCCCGCTCGCGTAGGGCTGAAACGGAGCCACGCGGGCAGGGGACGATGAGGCCAGATCAAGAGCGGCATCGGCGACGTCACTCAAGACCGCGCTGGCGGTGGCATCTTGGCCGGCTCCCTGGCCATAGAAGAGGGTCTCTCCGACCACATCCCCATTGACGTAGACCGCATTGAAGACACCATTCACACTGGCAAGAACATGGGATTTGGGAATCAGGGTCGGGCAGACGGAAACCTGAATTCGAGGCTTCGAAGCGGACACCGAAGAGCGTTCGCCGCAGGGACAGATGGTGGCCAGGAGTCGGATTCGATAGCCGAGTTTCTCGGCAAACTCGATGTCGAGGACGGAGATCCCACCGATGCCTTCGACGTGAATCGCTCGTGGAGGGACCCAGAATCCGTGAGCGATGGAGGCAATCAGGCCCGCCTTGTGCATGGCATCGAGGCCGTCGATGTCGAGGGAAGCCTCGGCTTCGGCATACCCCCGTCGCTGGGCGTCGAGCAAGACTTCATCAAAGGGTTCTCCGCCCGATTCCATCCGAGTGAGGATGTAATTGCAGGTCCCGTTCAGGATCCCGTAGATTTGGGTGAATCGGTTACCGACCAGACTCTCCCGCAAGGCCTTGATGATGGGGATTCCACCTGCGACACTGGCCTCGTAATAGAGTCCCACCTGGTGGCGGGCGGCCAGTCCGAAGAGAGATTTGCCGTGTGCGGAAAGCAGTGCTTTATTGGCGGTGATGACGGGTTTCTTGAGTCGGAGCGCCGTTTCCACGACCCGTCTTGCCGTCGTCGTTCCGCCGATGAGTTCGACGACGATTTGGACTTCTGGATCTCGAATGGCTGATTCCCAATCCGTCGTCAGAACTTCCGAGGGAATGGCGACGCTCCGGCGCTTGCGTTTTTTCCGGACGACGACGTGCCGGACCTTGAGCGCTGTGCCGATCCGGGCGGCCATGAGGGTGCCGTTCCGTTGGAGTGCCTGGTAAACACCACAACCGACGGTTCCGCCACCGATGATCGCCACGTTCAATGCCCGCATAAAGGGGGAGAGATTGCCTGGATTGGGGATTGGCGACAAACCAAAAGTGTGGCGATCTGATGGGCGAATGATTCGGACGGGGGGCGCAGCGATTGGCACTCCAGACCGATTGAATCTTGCCCTGGCGGCGGCGGTTCTTGTTTTGGATCGGGCCGCCTATTGGATTCGAGGTTCGAATCGGTGTGGGTGCCCCTTTCGAAGCACGGTGACTGGAACGACCGCTCCGGAGCGGCGGGTTCGCAGAATATGGGCAAAGAGCGCGGTCTCTCGCCACGCCTGGGTCTGATGATCGAACGAGATGATGATGTCGTTTTTCTGAAAGCCGGCTCTCTTGGCGACCCCGTGGTCCCCATGCTGTCCCACATGCTCCACCCTCAAGCCGAGTTGATTCGAATGGAGGCCGGCGGCTTGTCGTTGTCCGTGACTGAGGGACTCGAGGAGTAAACCCCCCGTTGCGATGCGACGAAGATCCCAACTGGTGGTTCGCCACGAGAGGTCGCGTTCCTGTTGCCACGTCGAGGAAAGGGGGATTGGTAGGTTGAGAAGAACCTCCCCCCGTTTGACTCGGACCGATAAGGTCGTGGGGGCGTTGGCTTGACGCAGGAGCAGGGCGCCCTCCATGGCCTTTCGGAAGCCCTCGATCGAAATATCCCGGGATGCCTCTCGGGCGCTGGATCGAGTGCCGAATCATCCATAAATGGTTTTGTCGGCATTCAGGAAAAAGGCCGCGAAGGTCAGGTCGTAATCAAATTGAAAGAGTTCTAGGGCGAGGGAATTGCATTGGATCAGGCGGGCCCGTACGAAGTGCCGCATGATGTCCTTCAAATCCGATTCAAGACGGACCGCCTGCCCGTCAAATGCTGAGCAAGCGTCTCATGGGATACAACGAAGGGTCACGAGCAGGGGCTTTTCGGTCTTGCGGCCTTCCTGGAGCGCTCGGTCCAGGTCGTTTTAAAACCATTGGCCGGCGGATTCGACCTGGGTTTTGTCCGCTCGCACCTTTGTGTCCCGGTCCCCGGCAGTGAACAGGGTCGTGACCGGTAAAAAGATTCCCAATCCAATAGCGATTTGGCCGTGATGGAACCAATCAGGGAGCCCATTCATACGGGTAGAGGGTGGCGCGATCGAATCGGATTCGGCCAGGCTATTTTGACGCCCATTCGAGAGGGGTTCTAATCGATTTGGCGGTGGTGGCAACGGAATCCCGGATCCCCTGCTAGAGATCCCCGGGAGCGTTCATCAGCGAGGCGACTCGAGTGAGCAGGCGGCCCGCCGCTCCCCCGTCGAGCACCCGATGGTCGAAGCTGAGGGTGAGGTTCGCCTCGATCTGAGGGACAAACTTGGCGGCCTCGTCGTCCCAGAGGGGTTGTTTCTGCCCGGCTCCGAGGCCCATGACCAGATTCTGTTCGGGAAGAGGAATGGGGGTTGCCCAGGTTAATCCGAAACTTCCGAAATTGGTCACCGTCGCGATTGATCGGGTAGTTGCTGTGGCGGGAAGGGTCCGCTCCCGGGCTTGCTGCATGAGCGCTTGATACTCGGGAAGCAGTTCGGCAAGGGTTCGGGAGTCTGCCCTCCTGAGCACCGGCACGAGAACGCCGTCCTCGACCTCGACCGCGAATCCGATATCTATGCTTTGGGGGTGGGAGATGTTCTTGCCGATGAGGCGGCCGGCCGGGGCGCTGTTTTCTCGGAGTGCCATCGCCAGGGCTCGAATTGCATAAAGTGTTGGCCCCGGTTTCGGGTCCTGAGACGCTCGATGTTGGAGGAGTCGATCGAGAGCGACCGACAATCCTGCGGTCGCCAAGGGTCGGGTCCAGCTCCGTCGCATCGCATCGGCAACCGCAACCCGCATGGGCGAGGCTTCGCTGAGCTCTGTCTTTTCAAGGCTGTCAATGAACCGTTCGAAATCTTGAATGGTAATTCTCCCTCCGGCACCCGATCCTGCGATCCCGGCCAGATCGGCGCTGCGAAGTCCGAGTTCATGCATGCGTCCTTTGAGTCTTGGAGAGAGATAAGTGACAACAGCCCCCTCGGCGGGAACAGGAAGGCCGCCGACGGTCGGCTTGACTTCGGGATCCTTGCGGCGTTCTTGGTGTGGCTCGGCCTGACCGGGCGTGGGGGGAGCCGACCCGGGAGACGGTGGTGATGGAGTGGCATTTTCCGCGACCAGGGATCGGGGGGCGATCTGTCCCAGAACCGCTCCCACGGCGTAGGATTCGTCAAGATCGACTTGCCAGGAATGGAGGGTGCCGGAGATCGGTGCGGTTACGTTCAGCGTCGCTTTGTTGGTTTCAACCTCGAGGATATCCTGACCGACTTCGACGGGATCCCCCGTTTGGGCGAGAAAACCAATCACCGTCGCTTCGGCGATTGATTCGCCAAGTTGAGGCATGAGGATGGGAGTGGTGGCCATGGCAAAGAGTTGGTTTAAATGCGTAGCAGCTCTCGGGCTGCCATGAGAATGCTTCGAGCCGTCGGCCGATGGACGGACCATAGGTCGGGGTGGTAGGGGATCGGCGTGTCCTGAGCATTGATCCGCTTGGGAGGGGCGTCGAGGAGGTGGAAGCCTTCGGCGGCAACCCGAGAAACCACCTCGGCATTCACGCCGCCCCACGGCCAGGATTCGCCGACGCAGAGGAGTCTTCCGGTGCGGGCGACAGAGGCGATGATCGTATCCGTATCAATGGGTTTGACGGTTCGAAGGTCGATCACTTCCAGTTGGATTCCCTCGCTGTCCAATTCGTGGGCTGCCTCAAGGACTTCATGAAGCATGGCGCTGTAGGTGACCACGGTGAGGTCTCGCCCGGGGCGCGCGACCCGCGCCCGACCCGCCGGAAGGCTGTGCTCCGGGAGACGCTCGGCTTTCAAGTGGTAGTAAAGGTATTTGTGTTCGCAGAAGAGAACGGGATCATTGATTTGGACCGCTTCGATCAGCATGCTGTAGGCATCCTCGACCGTTGCCGGCGTCATGACCACCAGGCCGGGATAGTGGGCATAGATCGCTTCCAAACTCTGTGAATGGAAGGGGCCGGCGCCGGAGGTGCCGCCGCTTGGAAGCCGAATGGTGATCGGAATCGGGACGTCGGTTCGCCAGAAGAAGGCGCCAGCGTGATTGACGATTTGATTGAATCCGACCGTCGAGAAATCGGCAAATTGCATCTCGATGATGGGACGCATTCCTTCGATGGCAGCCCCGATCGCCGTTCCCACCATCGCATCCTCGCTAATCGGCGCATCGAGAACGCGTTGAGGAAACTGTTCTGCCAAGTGCTTGGTGGCCTTGAATGCACCTCCGAATTCGCCGACGTCTTGACCATAGATGAAGACACGGGGGTCGGTCTCCAAGAGATGATGCTGGGCATCACGAATGGCGTTGAGGTAAGTCATTGAAGGGGGCGAGCTTCTTGGAGTGGCCATCCCTCAGCTCACCCCATCGGCAAGCCGTCGCGTGGAAAGGGAACACCAATCGTAGTGAGTCAAGCACGGGAGCGATTCACGGGAGACCTCAGCGACGGCTGTCTCGATCGATTCAACGATCTCCTGGCGGATGGTTTCGATTTGGTTTTTGGTGGCAACCCTTTCGCCAAGGAGTTGGTCTGCGGCGACCTCCAGACAATCTCGTCCCAGCGGCGAGGCCTTGAGTTGGTCCTTGATATAGGGGGCGTCATCGTGCTCGCCGTGGCCACAGAGTCGGAGGAGATCGGCGACCACTAACTGAGGACCATGTCCCCTCCGGGCTTGATCGATGGCCTCGAAGATAGTGTTTCGGCAGGCCATGAGGTCGGTGCCGTCAACCGAGTGACTATCGACTCCATAGCCGATGGCTTTGTCGGTCAGGGAATGGCAGGCGAATTGTTTCTCGGTCGGCGTGGAATAGGCATAGCGATTGTTGGCGATGACCAAGACCAGGGGTAATCGTTCGACCGCCGCCAGGTTGATGGCCTCGTGAAAGGCGCCAGTTGAGGTGCCCCCGTCTCCCAGGCAGGTGGCGCCCACTCCAACCGGCTTGCCTTGAATCCGTCGGGCCATGAGCATGCCGCCCACGACTGAGATCATAGCACCCAGATGGCTGAGCATGGGAAGATAGCCCTGGCGGGGGCGCCCCCGGTGGACGTTGCCGTCCCGGGCCCGCATCGGTCCCTGGGGCGAACCCAAGCAATTCCTCAGGGCATCGTGAATGGTCTCGCCGAAGGCGAGTCTGCCCGCACCGTCTCGGATGAGCGGGGCATAGATATCGGTTACCTGGAGGCCTTGGCCGAGGGCAACACTTAGGGCTTCCTGCCCTTTGCCCATGAAGACGCCTCCGTGGATCCGCCCGGCTCGGTAGAGCGTTGCGAGTTTCTCATCAAGGAGACGGGCTGTGAGCATCCAGCGGTAGGCTTGAAGCAAGGGGTCGATCGTTTTCCCCCCTGCAGCGGTTGTCTCTTCAAGTGCTTCCCGCGACCCCATGCGAGGATTTTAGAGAGGGCTTTCGGACGGGTCCAATGTTTCTTTTCTGATTCATCTGGAGCCAGAAAGGTCATCGATTGGATACACCGGTGGACGAACAGGCGGAAATTCGGTTCGATTGTCCAAATTTGGTCGGTTTTTCGGTTTTCCAGTTTGAGAATTGGCACGAAATAAGCATCTAGCGAAATTGCACGAGAGTGCATTGTTAGGCTTATGAAAACAAATAGGAAGCTGCATTTGTGGGCAGTACTGACGGTGACGTGGGTGCTGGGGGTGTCGTATGTACAAGCGCAGGGGGAAGACCCGGGAGGTGGCTTGAGCGCGCGCATTGCGCTGGCGAGTCCTCCCGACGGACTCACCTTGGTCGGGCCGTTGAATTTGCCGCTGATTGCGGAGGTGGAAGGACTCTCATCTGGAGATGTTTCAGTTGAGTTTCTGAATGGCGAAATGAGTTTGGGACGGGTGGATAGCCCTTTTAGTGTGTTGCCCGATCCAACGGGTGAATTGGAAGCGGGGCCATCGGGGATCTATTCTTGGACCTGGGAGCATATTCCCGCGGGGACCCACGAAATCCGAGCGGTTCTGTGGCGGGACGGCAGTCCGTTGGCCAGATCGGTTCCCTCGACACTGGAAATCCTCCAGCTTGATGAGACGACCGAGGTGGGCATTCGGGTTGCGGATCCCATCGCGATGGAGTCTTCCGATGACCTCCTCGATACTGGCTCGATCATCATCGAGCGATCGGGGCGGACGGATTTCCCCCTGGAAGTCTATTTTGAATGGGGTGGCGATGCCATGAATGGCAGCGACTTTAGAGCCTCCACCGGATCGATCACCATTCCTGAAGGGGAGTCTCGGGTTGAGGTTAGTCTCCAACCGATCGACGATTCGATTCAGGAGAGGGAAGAAAGAGCGATTCTCCGGGTGGTTCCCCCTGTATGCATCGACGTGTTTCCTCCTCCGGTCGAGTGCTACCTGGTAGGCAAAGCGGCGGAAGGAACGGTGGTGATCCGTGATAACGATCGGCCGCTCGAGAATCAGCCTCCTTTGGTCGTCCTGACCCATCCGCTCTCGGGTCAAGGCTTTCGTGAGGGCTCAACCATCGAGCTGGAGGCCCATGCCTGGGATATGGATGGGCGAGTGGAAACCATCGAATTCTACGCTGGTGCCCGGCTCTTGGGCGCTGTGAAAATCGAGCCTGATTCGGAACCGCCTTCAGTTGGAGAGGAGTCGACTGGGAGCGAAGGGTTGCCGGTTCCTCCTGCACGTCAGGTGGGTTCATGGCAGTGGGAGAACGTGCCAGCGGGCCGATACTTGTTGACGGCGAGAGCGATCGACGAGCGCGGAGGGTCAACGGTATCTGGATCGGTAGGAATCGCGGTGGTTGAGCAGGGAAAGCCGCCGGTGGTGGTGATTGATGCCGTGGATGGCCAAGCATCGGAACAAGGCACGCCTGCGGCGACTCGTCCGGGACGAGCTGATATCGGGCGTTTTGTCATCAAGCGATCGGGAAGCACCCGGCGAGCGCTTCAAGTCGGCCTTCAGATCACGGGGACGGCCACCAACGGAAAGGACTACCGTCAGATCGATGAACGGGTCACGATTCCCGCCAATCAAGCCTCAACCACGATCGATGTCTTTCCTCTGAATGATCGAGAGGTGGAAGGAACCGAAACCGTTCAGATCAGTTTGAAAGCCACCGATTGCGGAGACGCGATTGAGCCCCAAAGGCGGTGCTATGTCGTGGGACGTGCAGGTCGGGCGCAAGTTGAGATTCTGGACGATGACCGCTCGAATCAGAACCTGCCACCGTCCGTCGAGATCGTACGACCCACGGAAGGGAGCGAGTTTCGCGAGGGACAGACCATTCATTTGTTCGCGCGGGCGTCGGATCGTGATGGTCGGGTCTTGATGGTGGAATTCTTTGCCAATGGGGAGAGCGTGGGGCGAGTGAGAGCCCGCAGCAGTGGCCGACAGAACCAACATGTTTTTCATGTTCGAGTCCGAGACCTGGAGCCGGGGCGCTATCAATTGGTTGCGGTCGCAACCGACAACGACGAGGTCGAGAGCAAATCGAGACCGGTGAGGATGACGGTCGGCATGAATCATGTTCGAACCGTGGTGCAGGTCAAGGCGACCGATTCCGTGGCGGCGGAGGTTTCTGTGGAGCGGAATGATCGACCTGAGGGACCATCGTTTCAGGCGAGGGCCTTGTCCAATGTCGCGACGTTCGTCATTGGGCGAACCGGTCGGACAGAGGGAGCGCTCCGGATTCCCTACGAGTTGACGGGGAGTGCGGAGAATGGCAAGGACTACTTGAGATTACCGGGATTCGTGGAAATGGCCGAGGGGGAAACGCGGGCCGAGGTTCAAATCGTGCCTCTTGATGACGCCCTTGTGGAGGGACGCGAATCGGTGGTGCTCACGCTCAAGCCCACGCCCTGCATCGCCATCTTTCCCCCACCCGCCGACTGTTACAGCCTCGGTCGGAATCAAGAAGCGCGAGCGACCATTCGGGACAATGACGAGCGGGTGAATCAAGTGCCACGAATCGCGTTGGTGTCGCCTCGGAACGGATCGGAGTTCAAGACCCCGGATCGGATCGGGTTGAAAGTGGAGACGGCGGATTCCGATGGATTTGTTCGGCAGGTGATCTTTTTTGCCAACGGTCGCAAGATTGGAGCGGTGAAGGCAGACCGGGCGATGATGTCCGATGAAATTCAGACCTTCGAATTTGATTGGAACAAGGTGGGTCCGGGAAGGTATCGGCTCGAAGCGCTCGCAGAGGATAATGACGGAGGGGAGGCCCGCTCGGGGTCGTTGTCAATCGCGGTTCTGGAGGATGTGATTCGAGGCACTGTGGTGTCGGTGACCGCCATCGATTCGTCTGCCTCGGAAACGATTCGGACCGACGGGACTCCGATGGATGTTGGACGATTTCGATTCATGCGAGAGGGGAACCTCGCGAATCGGTTGAAGGTCAGTTTCCGGATTGGTGGCAGCGCCGTCAACGGGCGGGACTATCATCGGGTGATGCGATCGTTCGAGTTCATGGCGGGAGAGAATGCCGTTGATCTCGTCATTGAGCCGATCGACGACCGCGAGGTGGAAGGGACCGAGTCGGTCCTGGTCGAATTGGTGCCGCCTCGTTGTCCTCAGGAAAATTCGCTCTCCAATGATTGTTATCGATTGGGAGAGAACGCCTCCGCGGGGATCCGGTTGTTTGACAATGATCGCGATCGCAATTTAGCGCCGAAGGTGGCGATTGTGAAGCCGAGGACCCGCGCGGTTTTCCATGCGCCTGCCGACGTTGGTCTGGGCGTCGAGGCCGTCGATGGCGATGGTTGGATCGGACGGGTCGAGCTTTATGCCGGGCGACTTCTGGTAGCGGAGGAAACGATTAATTTCGTTCGTGAGCCGGAGGCCGGTGAAGGGCAACGCTTTTCCCTGCGGTGGGAGAACGCCCCGATCGGGACTCATGAATTGACGGCAGTCGTCACTGACAACGAGGGGGCTTCTGCTCGGTCAAGAACGGTGAGTATCAGAGTCAAAGGGGAACGGGAACGGCCGGTGGTGACGGTCCTGACAAGGGATGGGCTTGGCGTCGAACCGGTTGGTGAGCGAAAGGCCAACCCAGCGTCCGTCCGGTTCTTTCGTTCCGGGAAGTCGGAATCGGATTTGATCGTTCACTACGAGATTGAGGGGAGCGCTGAAAACGGGGTCGACTACGAGAAGCTGGAGGGGCGGATCGTGATTCCTGCCAACAAACGTTGGGTGACGTTGACGGTGCTCCCCTTGGCCGATGACTTGGTGGAAGGCAGGGAGAGCGTCGTGATCCGATTGACCGAGGCACCCGCCAGTGTTGCCGGTGCCGCCTATGAAATCGGACGCTCACGTCGCGCCGGTGTTGTGATTGCAAACCGCCATCTTTCGGTGCAGGGACCCACTCGATTGAAAGACGGGTTGGTGCACATCGCGATTCCCGCGCAGAACGGGAAGTCCTTTCGGATCGAGGCCGGGAATCAAATAGGGCAATGGGACACCATCGGCATGAGCACGGCCACCGATGATGCCATTCATATCATCGACACCGAGTCCACTGCGACGACGGCTCGTTTCTTCCGCCTGGTTCCGGATCTTGATCTCGACCAGGAGGATTAGGATCGCTGGGTTTCGATGCGGATCACAGCGCCCGGGAGGCCGACCTCTGGTGGGAATCCCGGGCGCCTTTTTGTCTGGTTCTCAGGTGTCGGCTTTCTCGGGAACGAAATCAAGAGCGGCGGAGTTGATGCAGTAGCGAAGACCGGTGGGAGCCGGACCATCGTCGAAGAGATGGCCGAGATGACCATGACATCGGCGGCAGTGAACCTCGGTCCGGGTCATGAACCAACTGCGATCCTCCTGGGTTTCTATGTTGGCGGAATCGACCGGTTGCCAGTAACTGGGCCAACCGGTTCCCGAATCAAACTTGGTCTCCGAGGGGAACAGCGGGAGTCCGCAGCCGACGCAGTGGTAGACGCCTTCTTCCTTGAGATCCCAGTAGGCACCGGAAAAGGCGCGTTCCGTTCCGTGTTCGCGGGTGACGCGAAACTGTTCGGGGCTCAATCGAATCCGCCATTCTTCGTCGGTTCGGCTAATCTTGTCCGTCATGAGGATTACCTGAGGTCGGCGAGGGTTTTTTTAATCAGATTGGGAACGTAGGATCGATAGCGCGTGGGGCTCGTTTGGCTCTGTCTGGGGAGGGCTTGGATCTGAGCCTTGAGGGATGCTGCTTTTTCATCGAGTTCGTCGATGGCGTTCAAGGCAAGCATGGCAACCCAGACGTTGTGCTTTTCCAAGTTGGCGGTCTCAATGAGGGTCCCGAGGGCGATTTCAAGATCCTGCGGCTCGCCAAACTTGGCGAGCGCCTCGGCGGCGAGAACGCGGACGCTGTTGGAGGAGTCATCAAGTGCCTCACGCAAGCGTCTGGAATCCCCTCGGACGGCTCGCTGCCCTCGGTTGAGATAGCCCAAGACCCCCCAATACCGGACGGCGCTATCGGGGTGCGCCATTGCGTTGCGAAGCTTGGGAATTCCTGACTTTCCGCGCCGGGAGGCCGTCGCGGCGATTTGTCGAATCTCGGCGAAGGGAAATCGATCGGGGTCCTGCCCTACCTCATAGGGAGTGCTGCCCCGAGATCGGAGATGGATCTCCTCCTCGGGGAGGAGGCCGATGTCCTTGATCCGAGATTGAAAGCGGCGAAGTTCGGTGCGGAATCGAGTGAGCGTCTTCCGATGTTCCGGCGATTTGGCGAGGTTGCGAATCTCGTCTGGATCGTCCCTGAGATCGTATAGTTCCTCCACCGGTTTGCGCTGCCAGAAGAGGGCTTGTTCAGGGCTGAGTTTGCCTTCCCGAAACAACTGGTTCCACTGGGCCGTCGTCGGGGTTTTGAACATGTAATCGATGAATTGTCCATACTCCTTGTGGGGCATGAAGTGCCTCAGATAAACGAAATGCTCGTCCCGGACGGTCCGAACGAGATCGTAACGTTCATCCATCCGTCCGCGAAATCCGTAGGCGTATTGGGGGGCGGGCGTCTCGAAAGGCCCCATGAACGCCTGCCCGTGAAAGTGTGGTTTGGGGCGTTCCCCAACGAGGCTCATCAGTGTGGGCGCGAGGTCGATGAAGCCCACCAACCGATGACTTTCTCCTCCGATCTGGTAGTCGGAGGGTGCTAGGGTTTTGAACTGCTCGGGCACCGACACGATGAGGGGGACGTGGAGGCCCGAATTGTAGGGCCAACGTTTGTTCCGGGGCATGCCGGAGCCATGATCGCCGTAGTAGAAGACAATGGTGTCATCGGCCAAGCCGGCGGTCTCGAGCTCTTGCAACAAGTCGCCGGCCAAACGGTCCATCTCGGTGATCTTGTCATAGTATTGGGCCCAATCTCGGCGAACCGTTGGCGTGTCAGGGTGGTAGGCCGGAACGCGGACGTGAGCGGGATCGTGAATGGCTTGGTGAGGTCGCCGTCGAATCCGGCTTTCGTGAGTGACCCCGATGTTGAAGATGGCGAAAAAGGGCTGGCCGGGTTTTCGGTGCTTCCAATGGGCGTCTTTCGAAGACTCATCCCAAACCGTCCCAATTTCAGTAAGATTATAGTCCTTTTTGCTGTTGTTCGTGCAGTAATAACCCTGTTCCCGGAGGGATTGGGGATAGAATTGAATGTGGGCGGGGAGCTTGGTTTGACTGCGCATGTGTTCGGCTCCCGTGGCCGGGGGGTAGAGACCGGAAATGATGGTGGTCCGTGCGGGGGCGCAAACCGGAGCGTTGGACCAGGCATTGCGATAGATCATCCCCCGACGTGCCAGGGCGTCGAGATGGGGCGTGGTGGCGTAGGGATCCCCGTAACAACCCAAGTGGGGGCCGTTATCCTCGCTCGTGATCCACAGAATGTTGGGCGGGGTCGCTGGCCAGACCACCGGGGCAGCCCAGAAGCCAAGCCCCAGGACGACAAAAAGGCGCTTGATCATGATCAAATCAATATGGGAGGTCGCTGTCCGTCGCGCAATGTTTTCCACCGGGTCTCTTGAACTCCGATTATCATCCGGTCATGGTGACGTTAATTGATTGCCCATTCGTCCAATTCTCGGTAGGAAATCGATTGGTTTGCACGTCATTAGGTTTCCATGATTGACTGGAAGATTCGGACACGTTCCTCCCAATGCCATTCCTGTGACGTTCCTTTTGAGGACGGCCAGGCCTATCACACGCTTCTCTTTTCGGAGCGGGAGGAGCACCATCGAATTGATGTCTGTCGGGATTGTTGGGATAGCCAGTACGGGGAGGGTGCCAGTGATCGAAAGGGCTATGTGTCGCATTGGTATGGCACCTACATGGTCCCTCCTCCTCCTCCTCCGGAGCCGATTCAGAAAGAAACAGCGGACTCGGCCTTAAGAAAACTCGTCGCGCTCGAAGATGAGACCTACGGCCCGGTTTGTTTCATTCTGGCAACCATGCTTGAGCGGAAGCGTTTGTTGAAGGTTCGGGAGGAAATCAGGACGCCAACGGATCGAGGGTTTGTTTATGAGAATCCAAGAACCGGAGAGATCTTTACGGTCAACGACCCGGAATTGAAGTTGGACGAACTGCAGGATGTGCAACGAGACGTCTCGCTGCTTCTAGAGAAGGGGGTCGATGTCTTTCTGCATGGGGAACCGACGGAGGAGGAATCGGTTCAGGAGGGGGCGACGGCCGAGGGGACGGAAGGAGCGGGGCCGGGCCGGTCGGAGGAAGAGTCGGGTGTCGCCGTTGAAACCTTGAATGCGTGAAACCGCACTTTCCAGAGGGTGGAGAAGATGAGTTGGGCCGGCTGGAAGCCATTCTCGACTACGAATTTCGCGACCGGAGTTTGCTGCGGCTGGCGCTGACCCATCCCTCAATCGCTCAGGAAGAGGAAGCCTCGGCGCTGCATAATCAGCGGTTGGAGTTTCTCGGCGATGCGGTGTTGCAATTGATTGTCACCCATGACCTCTATGATCGATTCTGCGATGCCGAGGAGGGGCCCTTGACGAAAGCACGCGCGCGGTTGGTGAACCGGCGCCGCCTCGCCGCCCACGCCAGAGGCCTGGGGCTCGGTGAGTATTTGCGGATCAGTCGCGGGGAGGAACTGAGTGGAGGCCGGGAAAGGCAATCTGCTTTGGGGGATGCCTTCGAGGCGGTCATTGGCGCTGTTTATATTGATTCGGGTTTCGAAGCGGTGTGTGGGCTGGTGCGACGGGTGTTTCAACAAGAATTGGATGAAATCGAGCTCCTGTCTAACCTGGAGAACCCAAAAGGAGAACTCCAGGAGTTCCTTCAAGCGCAGTCTTCAAGTCCTCCCCAATATCAACTCGAGGCGGTTTCCGGGCCCGACCATGATCGACGATTTCTTTGTTCCGTCTACCACAACGGGGTCGAGTTGGGCCGCGGGAGCGGAAAAAGCAAGAAAGAGGCTGAGGGCCAGGCGGCGTTGGTGGCGCTCAATGAGCTGACCGGCGATCAGCCGAGTCGCTCTTCCTCCGACGACTTGTAAAGGCCCGGTAATCCGTGCCCGTGTGTGAGAATGACGCGTCATGCGCGAATTTCATCCTCTTATTCCGGAGAGACCCCGGTGATCTCTTGTCACGAGGTC
>DEAY01000238.1 GCA_002348345.1 Verrucomicrobia bacterium UBA2970 | reverse complement strand
TGCCGGAGTATTTGATCGAGGTGATTTGTAGTATGACGGGCAAATCGCCCTCGACGACCGGTGCGGGTTCGGAAGGAGCGTTGACGAAAGGCCCTTTTAATGCCTTGCCTCCGGTCATTGATCTCAACACGACGGTGGTGTCCGCCGCGCTTACCAAGTCGCATGCCTTCCTCACGTCCGCAGGAGTCATTGGCCCCCACGCTCGGGTGGCTCATGATGTGAGCCTACTGATTCCTGAGGTCTGGTGCCGTATGTCAGCCGAGGAACGTGATCCAGAGTTCTTGATCGAGAATGGGTATCTGGCCCCTTGCGAGGATTTTGAGTTTGAAGGTCGAAGGCTTCCTTTCAGCCTATTGGGTTATCGAATCACGAGGCGGTTTGTTGTCACCTTTTTTGGTCGGGTCTTTAGTCATCCGGATGCCGTGTTCACCGATGAGATGATCCGGCCGGAGTTGCAGAGTATGGAGGTGTTTGTTGAGGGGATCGACAACGCCGTTGCGACTCAAAAGCGGGTGGCTCAGCATTACTTCAATGACGGAAGCGTGGCCTTTGCTTGCCCACCGCTGAAGGCGGTGCTGCATATCATGCGGGACGGGCATTATGAAGGTAAGGGGTTGGACCATGCTGAGATTCGCGATCTTTTTTCTCGAGAGACGATTCTGACGAGCGACTGGTATCAGGATCGATTGGCGGCGAAGCAGGATCACGACATCGCTCTCTGGCAGCGGCATGTTGCCTATCTTAAGGAGTTTCTTGGGAAAGAAAGCCATTCGGATGTGGCGGGCCGGCTAGGGATTCAGGAGCGTTATGACGAGGCACAACGCGAGTGGAATCGGGTGAAGGGGGCGGACTATCGGAACAGCTTGATAGGGACGCTGGGACGGGAGAATATTGAGCGGTATTGATTGCCCCTGCTTGAGGAATTCGCTGCTCCTCCTTGTCTCGGCCCTGGGGTCCTCCCCGAAAAGCGTTCGTCCGAATGTTCGAGTCAGCGGCCTTCCTGAGGTGTTGAGTGGTTAAAATATGGGATGAGGCATTGCTGGTCTGGCCCCACTTGATTAGGCTATGGAGTTGGAGCGCCTCACCTGGCGCTCGGCAATGATTGTGGCCTCGGACCCGAAAGATTCCCAACCGGCTTCTTCTTTATTGCGGCGCTTGTTGCGACGGTTCATTCGCCCCTTGTTGTCGTGGCGGGAACGCTACCGAGTCAGCGAGGAGGCGTGGCACCTGGGGTTGGCTGGATTGGTGGGGCTCATCGGAGGGGGTATCAATTTGCTCTTTAGTTTTGCGGCGGAGCGGCTGGGAAATTGGGTATGGCGTTCCTCGACGTTCGAAGGGATCGGATTTGGGCTGGCTTGGGGCGGGGTTCTCATGACCACCCTGAGTGGCTTGATTGCAGGGCTGATATTGCACTTCGGGCGGCACTCGATTCGTCGACAGGGAAGCAGCAACTTCCTAGAAGCCGTCTTTCTCGGAGATGGCCGTTTGCGGTTTCGAACGGCGATTTTGAAGGGGGTCTCTTCGCTTGTGAGCATTGTTGGGGGAGCATCGATTGGTCGCGAGGGTTCGATCACTCAATTGACAGCCACCCTGTCTTCGAAGCTGGGTCAGGGATTTGGTTGGCCTCCCTATCGGCTCCGCTTGCTCGTGGCCTGTGGCGCGGCTTCGGGAATGGCGGCGGCTTATAATGCTCCCATCGCGGGTGCCGTCTTTGCTTCGCAGATCGTTCTTGGAAACTTTGCGATGAATCTGTTTGCGCCGCTCGTTTTCGCCTCCGTAACGGCCACCATTCTTTGTCGAAGCTTTATGGGGCAGGGACCACTCTATGATGTCCCCACCATTGATTTTCCCAATGATCAGCTCATCTGGTTTTTGGCATTGGGGGGAGTTTGTGGCTTTGCTGCGGCAGCCTTCCAGAAAGCCATTCGAGTGAGCGAGCGGTTGTTTGGGGCGATGCCCGCCCCGATCTTTGCTCGCCTGGCTGCCGGTGGTTTCGTCGTGGGTTTGTTGGCACTCCTGTTCCCGGGAGTGATTGGGAATGGTTATCGAGAAGCCAGTCTCGTGCTGAATGGAGACTATGGCCTCAGTGCTTTGGCGGGACTCCTCGCCGCTCGGGGGATCGCCACTGTGGTGGTGGTGGGAGCGGGGACCTTGGGGGGGATTTTTACGCCCACTCTTTTTTTGGGTGCAGGCTTGGGCGGGGTTTTCTTCTTTGCGTTGACCGGGCTTTTTGGCAACACCACGCTTCCGGTGGGCGCCTTTGCCCTTGTCGGAATGGGAGGCATGTTGGCGGGGGTTACTCACGCACCACTGCTCGCCATGATCATGATCTTTGAACTCACCTTGAATTACTCCTTGATGCCTCCCCTGATGTTAACCTGTGTCGTTTCCACCCTCGTTGCGCGAGGACTGCATCGGGTGAACGTATATTCGGAAGGCTTGGAGCTCAAAGGCCTGGCAACCTCGTGGGAAACGGAGCGGTTGGGCGCGGCGACCCGGCGCCGGATCGGGGATCTGATGTTGGACCCTACGAAACCACTCCTCGATGCCGATTCGTTTGAAGTGATTAGTGAACGATTCATCAAGACGACCTATCATTTCCTTCCTGTGGTGGATCGGAGCTCACGGTTGGTCGGAATCGTTTCATTGCAAGATTTGAAGGAGTATCTGACCATGGGGGAGCATTTGACGAGTGTGATCGCCTTGGATGTCATGCGACCGCTGCCTCAGGTATTGACTCCAGACCAGCGTTTGGACGAGGCCATTTCAACACTGCTTGCCAGTGAGATGAGGAATGTTCCTGTCGTCAATAACTTGAAGGAGATGCGTTTGATTGGCGTGGTGGTTCGAAGCGAAGCGTTGGGTATCCTCTCAGAGGCCATTGCAACAAAGATTCCGACAGCCGGTTCAACGATGGATCCACGATGAAGAACGTTCACTCAAAGTTACTGAATCGGCCCTGGTTGAGGGGCTTCGTTGTGGGGCTCGTATTGATCGGGCTCACGAGACTAGATCGAATGGGGAGGGCACAGGAGCCGGATGTTTTGCCGGAAGAATTACCCTCCCTCGCGATCCGGGGGATTGAGGCTAGCCTTGCGTCGTTGGAGGTGGCGGAAGGATTCCGGATTGAACCGGTTGCCTGGGAACCCCTTGTGATGGATCCCGTGGCCATGTCCTTTGATGAGGACGGGAGGCTATTTATCGTTGAGATGAGGGACTACTCGGAGCGACGTCCGGAACGGATGGGGCGGGGGCGTTTGCTGGAGGATCGAAACGGGGACGGCATCATGGATTGGAGTTCGGTCTTTGTGGAGGATCTTCCTTGGCCGACTGCAGTCATCTGTTACGACGGGGGCGTCTTTGTGGGTTCCACGCCTGATATCTTTTATTTCAAGGATACCGATGGCGATGGTCGTGCCAATGTTCGGGAGACGGTATTCACCGGATTTGCTAGCGAGTATGCGCCATACGAGACCAACCGACTCAATGTTCAAGCGCTGATGAATTCATTCCGTTGGGGCATCGACAATCGGATTCACGGGGTCACGAGTGGGGCGGGGGGAGTCGTCACCAGCCCGAAGCACCCCGATCGGAAGGCGCTTAGCTTGCGAGGACGAGACTTCTCATTTGACCCACGTTCACTGAAAATGCGAGCGGAGGTTGGGGGAGGGCAGCACGGGATGGCGTTTGACGACTTCGGGCAAAAATTCCTGTGTAGCAATTCCGATCATATCCAGCAGGAAGTTTTTCCACTTCATTATTTGGGGAAGAATCGAGGGCTTGAAGCCCCTCGAGTTCGGATCAGCATTGCCGAGGATGGGCCGGCCGCACCCGTGTTCCGGCTCAGTCCCGATGAACCCTGGCGGGTCATTCGAACCCGATGGCGTGTTGCCGGGAGAGTGAGGGGGCCGGTGGAGGGGGGAGGCCGTCCTTCGGGTTACTTCACGGGGGCCACCGGGGTGACCATTTATCGCGGAGACCAGTGGCCAAGCGAGTATCAAGGAACGGCGTTGATTGGAGATTGTGGTAGTAATCTCATCCATCGAAAACAGTTGCGGGTTGAGGGGGTTCGGCTGTTGGCCCAGAGGTTTCCCGAGGATGAAGCCTCTGAATTTGTGGCCTCTCGCGATCACTGGTTCCGGCCGGTCCAATTTGCCAATGCCCCGGATGGAACCTTGTGGGTGGCGGATATGAGTCGCGAGGTGATCGAGCACCCATGGTCTCTGCCTCAGAACATCAAACGGCATCTTGATCTCAATCGAGGCAACGATGCAGGACGACTCTATCGCATTCGAGCGACGGACAACGGCTTGCGCCCGTCCCGGAAACTCTCGGCGCTGTCGACTCGTGAGCTGGTGGCTCTCCTTCGTCACCCCAATGGCTGGCATCGCGATTGCGCCTCTCGCCTGCTTTTCGAACGTCAAGATGCCAGCGCGGGATCGATCCTCTCGCAGATGTTGGTCGAAGCCCAGGAGCCGGTCGCCCGGCTTCACGCCCTCTATGGGCTCAGCAGCTTGGGGGGGCTGAGGATAAGGGACATTGAAAAGGGCTTGAGGGATGAATCTCCCTTTGTTCGAGTTCACGCGTTGAGATTGGTGGAATCGCTCGGTTCCGAGCTTGGGAGGGGGATCGAGCGGCTATTGTCAGATCGGGCGAAGGATGACGATCTTAGGGTGGTTCTCCAGAGTGCGAACACTCTGGGTACGGTTCGATATGAGGGTAGAGCGCGGGATCTTTATGCGATTCTGAGGCACGCCGGCCAAGATCCATGGGTGCAATATGCCGTGTTGAATGCTATTGGGCCTGATGACGAGGCGTTTTGGTCTTTGGTGGTTGAAGAGCGGGCGTTTTGGTTCGCGCCCCAGTATCTTCAAGTTCTCACAAAGGTCGCGCAAACGGTGGCACCTCATCTGACTTTGGAGTCCTATGTGGAGGCACTGGAATGGGCTCAGACGCTTGATGATCCGTCGCACGCAATCCAACTGGTATTGGACCTGTTGATTGCCCGAGATTCGAACCAGGAAAATGGGATTCCCGCTGAGGTTTCGGTTGTGTTGGAGGATCTGGTGGGGGAGGCCGAGGCGCTCGTCATGAGGACGGACATCGTGCCTTCCGCTGCGGCTCGTGCCCTGAGGTTGATCGGAGCCGTGGAGCGGTCGAGGCTTCCGGAACTCATCCGGATGGTGATGTCGCGGAATCCACCTTCGGAACTAGGATTGGAGTGTATCGCCTTGAGTCGAGGCGTCTCCGATTCAGCATTGATTGGCTGGATGAGCCAGCAGTTCCCGCGGTTCTTGCCGGCCATTCGAAAGGCCTTTGTGGAAGTGTATTATGAGCATGGAGAAGATTTGATGCGTGTTGTGGACTGGGTTTCGGAAAGGCAGCTTTCTCCGAGGGATTTGACCAAGCGCCAAAGGGAGATTCTGATGAACCATTCAGACCCGGGGATCCGTTCGCGGTCGGAGAAACTTTTGGCGGTGCCTTCGGTGGCCCCCCAGCAATTGATGGCTCGTCTCCAACCCTCCCTTCTGATGGAAGCCGATATCGCGGCCGGAAAACGATGGTTTGTGGAACGCTGCGCGCTTTGCCATCGGCTGGGGAATCTTGGGGTTGACGTGGGACCGAGCGTTGCCTCCATGCGCGGGTTGCGTAAACGAGGGATCCTCGAGTCGGTGTTGGCACCGAACCGGGAGGTGGCCCCCCAGTACTACGGACTCACGTTGGTGAGCGGCGCCACCGAACAGACGGGCATTCTTCGGATTGAAACGGAAACTTCAATCACATTACGGCAGGCAGGTGGGATTGAGGTCAACACGCTCAAGTCGAGGATCGACCGAGTGGAATCGACGGGGATGTCGTTGATGCCAGAGGGGTTGTTGGACGACTTGGGTCCGCAGGCCGTGGCGGATCTCCTCGAGTATCTGATGTATGGAGAGGGAGATGGAGAATCGGGTCAGGGTCTTGGTCGTCAGTGATATTCATTATGCGGGACCGGCCGAACGGGACCGGAAGGATCATGAGTCGAGGGTGATCCCAGGGTTGTTGCTTCGAACACTCGTCGGGCTCTACCGGCGCTATTTTTGGCTCCGAGACGTCTTCGCCCACAACCATCTGCTCGATGACGTCATTCAGAGAGCGGGCAAGCCGGATTGGGTCGTGGCCAACGGGGACTATTCGTGTGACACCGCCTTTGTCGGATGTTCGGACGAGGCTGCTTATGAAAGTGCCGCGCAATGCCTGGGGGAACTTCGCCGAGCCTATGGTGGCCGTCTTCTGGCGAATATGGGCGATCATGAGCTGGGGAAGAAAAGTATCTTTGGAGGGGCTGGCGGTTTGCGGTGGGCCAGTTGGGAGCGGGCGGTTTCGGGGTTGGGGTTGAATCCCCTGTGGTCGCAGGATGTGGGGGTGTATTGCTTGATGGGGGTGACATCGTCTCTTCTCGCATTGCCGGTGATGGGAGGCGATATCAAGGAGAGCGAGAGGAACGCATGGGAACAGCTTCGGGAGGGATATATCCTTCAAATCGAGAAGTGGTTTGACTCCTTGGATTCCAAGAAACGGGTCATTCTCTTCTGTCATGATCCCTCGGCGCTCCCGTTTCTGGCCGAAATCTCCTCTGTCCGGAAACGCCTCGATCAGGTGGAGCGGACGGTGATCGGGCACTTGCACTCGGATTTCATTCTTGGCAGCAGCCGGCTCTTGGGCGGGATGCCGCAGATCTCTTTCCTTGGGGTCACCGTCAACCGGCTTTCGGCAGCGCTCCGAATGTCGCGGGCTTGGGGCCCGTTTAAGGTCGTTTTATGTCCTTCATTGGCGGGAATCGAATTGCTGAAGGATGGGGCTTTCCTGGAGATCGACTTGGATCCTGATGGGAATGAGCCCGTTCGATTTCGCAAGCATCGATTGCCTTGGGGGGGCCATATGAAGAAGGAAACCCTGCCGCAGGCCTAAGTCGCCGACGGAAACGCTCTTTGGGGTTGGCTCTGGATCGCAAGCCATCCTGCGGGGAGATGGTGTCTGATGTTCGAATCCGAGGGGACTCACTGATCATCAGCCCAAATGAGGCCCATTCTCCTGGAGGTGATTGGACAGTCTTGCCAATGCCTGTACCGTCTCATCGCTGATGTGGTGTTCAAGACCTTCGATGTCCTTCTCCTGAGCTTGCTGGGAGACGTTCAAAAGGGACAGGAAGCGTTTAAGAATCTCGTGCCGTTCATGGATGGCGAGAGCCACTCGAAGCCCCTCTTTGGTAAGGGTTAGGCCTCGATATTTTTCGTAATTGAGGAGGCCTTCTTGGGCTAGTTTTTGGACCATGGATGTGACCGAGGATTGGCTAATGCCCAGTGCGTTCGCGATGTCGACGGCCCTTGCGTAGCCTTTCTCGGTGATCAGCTCATGGATGCGCTCAAGGTAGTCCTCCGCTGAGATACTTTGCTTTTTTACTACACGAGGCACGCGGTGGACTTTGGTATATCTAATATTATTTATCAAGGTTAAAGAAACTTTATTAATCAAATATTAATTGACAGATCAATTAGCGTCGTTCAGTTTCGGGATGATGTTAAACTTAGTTAAATCTAACAAAGTGAGACTGGGCTGATGTATCCTATTCTGCGCAATGGGTTTGAGGTGGATCTGTGGGTACGGCGGTTTGGATGGGTGATCGCTCCGTTGGCCGGTTCCGTGGTAATGGTGGCGGCGGAGTCCGGAATCCGTGAATTGGAAACCGACCGCCCCGACGCCACCGAGAGTCCGGTGACGGTTGACCGGGGCCATTTCCAGTTGGAAAGTGCCTTTTTCAGCTATTCCCGGGATGATGCTGGTGGGATACGGCGTGAAGCCTGGGGGGTTGCAGAGAGCAATATCAAGTATGGTTTGTCTGACCGGATGGATCTTCAACTCGTTTTTGTCCCTTACGTTCGTGAAACGGTGACAATGGGGGGAGGCAAGACGACCGTGGAGGATTTCAGCGATTTGACGATTCGATTGAAATACAATCTGTGGGGAAACGACAGTGGAACGACGGCGCTTGGTCTGATGCCGGTTGTCAAAGTCCCGACTCAAACCAAGGTCAGCAATGGTCGATGGGAGGGAGGGGTGGTGGCGCCTTTCGCGTGGCGGGGTGGTGAACGGTGGGGATTCGGAAGCCAGGTGCAGGTTGACCGAGTCTACGACGACAATGACCGGGATATGGATTGGGAAGTCTCCCACACGGCAGTAGTCGGATTGGATCTAACCGAGGCCTTCGGGGTGTATATCGAATACCTGGGAGTGGCGGGGGATCATCCTTATCATTCTTTTTTCAGCGGCGGCGTTACCTACGGATTGAGCGAGATGATCCAGTTGGATGCCGGCACGTTGATCGGACTGAATGACGAGGCAGAGGATCTGACGTTCTTTACAGGAATCTCGTGGAAGTTTTGAGAGTAGAACGACTTGGAGGCGATCTGATGAATAGGGACTTGATTCTTGGAGCGCCTGTTCTCGTGTTGTTTACCCTCGTGTTGTCATTGGTGGCTGGGTGTGGTGAGGTTTCCTCCCCGAGCGGGACCACTGGCGCTTTGGAGGGCGACGCTCGACCCGATCCCTACCGAGTGGTGGCGACCGTCGGGATGATTGCGGATATCGTCACCGAAATCGCAGGCGACAGGGCACGCGTCCATGGTCTGATCGGCGAGGGCGTGGACCCCCATCTCTACAAGCCGACGCGGAGCGATGTCGTGGCGCTCAATTCCGCTGAAGTGGTTTTCTACAATGGGTTAATGCTGGAGGGCAAGATGACGGATGTGCTGGTTCGGGCTGCCCGGGACGGTCGGCCCGTGTATGCCGTGACCGAGGCGATTTTGGAGCAGGGAGATTATGTCATGACGGATGAGGCCGATCATTATGATCCTCATGTTTGGATGGATGTGAGCGGTTGGATGCGGGCGAGTCAGGTGGTGGCGGAGTCTCTGGGGGAGTTTGATCCGTCCCGTCGAGATGAGTACCTGCTCAGGGCCAAGGTCTATCGGGAGAAACTCAACCAGCTGCATCTCTATGCCACGGAAGCGATGGAATCGATTCCCGAATCGCAGCGGGTGTTAGTCACCGCCCACGACGCATTCAGCTACATGGGGAGGGCCTATGGATTGGAGGTTCGTGGGATCCAGGGCCTCAGTACGGAGTCGGAAGCTGGGGTGAAGGATATCGAAGATCTTGTGACCTTCTTGGTCGATCGATCGATACCGGCCGTTTTTGTGGAAACCTCCGTAGCGGACAAGAATGTTCGGGCGTTAGTGGAAGGCGTTCAGGCGCGGGGACACGATTTGGCAATCGGCGGCGCGCTCTTCTCGGACGCCATGGGGCCCTCTGGAACCTATCAGGGGACCTATATCGGCATGATCGATCACAATGTCACGACCATCGTTCGTGCCTTGGGAGGAGAGGCACCGGCGAAAGGGATGAACGGACAGCTGACGGGATTCAATCGACGCTGACCCGATGATTCGACTGTTTCATTTTGATCGGGCGACCCAGTCGGGCCAAGCGCCGTCTGGAGAGGAAGGGGGGCGGGAGTTCCCCGAACATTCCGCCAGGTCTCCGCTATCCGTTCACGATCTCACCGTGGCCTACCATCGAAAACCGGTGGTGTGGGATGTGGATCTCGAGCTTCCCGAGGGGAAGCTCGTGGCCTTGGTGGGACCAAACGGAGCTGGAAAGAGTACTCTGATCAAGGCCTGTCAGGAACTCGTGCCCAAAGCATCGGGGCTCGTGCAGGTCTATGGTCGGCCTTATCGCCATCAACGTCATCTTGTAGGGTACGTGCCGCAGCGAGAAAGTGTTGATTGGGATTTTCCGGTAAGCGCCATGGATGTCGTTGCGATGGGGGGCTACCATCGGCTGGGATGGTTGCGTCCCGTGAATAAACGTTGTCGGTCCGAGGCGATGCAGGCTCTGGAGCGGGTGGGCTTGGCAGATCTTGCCGGGCGTCAGATCAGCCAGCTCTCGGGGGGACAACAACAACGGACGTTTTTGGCGAGAGCCCTCGCACAAGATGCGCGGTTGTATCTCATGGACGAGCCCTTCGCGGCCGTCGATGCGGCCACGGAGAGGGTGATTGTCGAGTTACTCCATGAACTAAAGGCGCGGGGGCGGACTTGTTTTGTAGTGCACCATGATTTAGCAACCGTCACCGAGTATTTCGATTGGGTGGTGCTCATGAACATGCGGGTGGTCGATGCGGGTCCCACGAAGGAGGTGTTTCATCAGGAGAACTTGCGGAAGACCTACGGAGGGAAGTTGACGGTTCTTTCGGCGGCAGCCGAGGCCGTTCGTAATGCTGGAGAATGAGGAGAGCCGCTCTTCATCTCGCCCTCGGTTTATGGATTCTCCTGTTCGTGGTCCCGTCGCTACGGGGTGCGGTCATCCATGATCACACCGAGGGGATACGACCACTCGGCTCATTGGCGAACCGTCCTATCGATTGGCCCTCACGAGCTGATCTCCTCAGAGTGGCTCTTCTCCAGGACTACAACACTCGCTTGGTTGTGGTCAGTGCCTCCTTGTTGGGAACGGCCTGCGGATTGATTGGAGGGTTCTTGCTCCTTCGAAAACGATCCTTGATGGGAGACACGCTTTCCCATGCCACCCTTCCTGGGATTTGTCTTGCCTTCATGGGCATGGTCGCGTTTGGACATTCCGGAAAATCGATGCCGGGACTGTTGTTGGGGGCTCTACTCAGTGGCATTCTAGGATTTGCAACGGTGCTTGCGATTCGAAAAGTGACTCGTGTCAAGGATGACGCCGCAATGGGCATTGTCCTTAGCGTGTTCTTTGGGTTGGGGGTGGCTCTTTTGGGACTGATCCAAAAGATGCCAGAAGGAAGTGCGGCGGGCTTGGAGGCATTTATATACGGGAAGACGGCGTCGATGGTTTTCGAAGATTTCCTGGTGGTGAGTAGCGTCACGGTGGCAGCGCTCCTCGTATGTGTGGCCCTCTTCAAGGAGTTTCGATTGGTTTGTTTTGATGAAGGATTTGCTTCGTCTCAGGGCTGGCCTGTGGTCGTTCTCGACACAATCATGCTCGGATTGGTCACCATCGTGACGGTGGCGGGATTGCAGGCGGTCGGACTTATTCTGGTGATCGCCTTCTTGATCACTCCGGCGGCGGCGGCGCGGTTCTGGACCCACCGACTGGGTCATCTCTTGGCACTGGGAGCTTTGATCGGAGGGCTGAGTGGGTGGATGGGGGCTGCAATAAGCGCGCTCCTGCCGCGATTGCCTGCGGGGGCGATCATTGTGCTGGTCGCGGCCATATTATTTCTGGTGAGCATGTTCTTTGGCTCGGCTCGTGGGGTTCTGGTTCGTTGGTTTCGGCAGTCTCGATTAAAGCGAAAAATAGGGCGTCAGCACCTCCTCCGCGCCGCCTATGAATGGCTGGAATCCCGGGTTGAGAATCCTGATCGGGAACGAGTGATCAACGGGCCAATCAAAATGGCAGCCTTGGTCTCATCTCGATCATGGTCTGTGCCTGAATTGAACCGGGAGATTCGTCGGGCCTACGACGATGCGTTTGTGCAGTCGTTTTCGGATGGCGAGCTTTGTTTGAATGAAGCGGGGTTTTTGGCAGCGGCAAGGGTCACCCGCAATCATCGTCTTTGGGAACTTTACCTCATCGAGAATGCCGACATTGCCCCCAACCATGTGGACCGTGATGCCGATGCGGTCGAGCACGTTCTTGGGGAACCATTGGTGAACGAGCTGGAAAAACTATTGCCGGCCTATCGGGATGCCAGACGGAGTCCGATGCCGGGAAGTCCGCATCCTATTTCAGGAGGTGCGGAATGATCGAGTGGTATCCCATCGATACATGGATTGTTCTCACTGGAATCGTTTGCGCGATGGGGTGTGCCGTGCTGGGGAATTTTCTGGTACTGCGTCGCATGAGTATGATGGGGGATGCGATCTCCCACGCCGTGCTTCCGGGTTTGGCCATGGCGTTTCTGATCACGGGGTCTCGAGCGAGCTTGACGATGTTTGTCGGGGCGGCGGTGGTTGGTGTGCTGACAGCCGTCTTTACTCAGTGGGTGAGTCATTTTGGAAATGTCGATCGAGGAGCGAGTATGGGAATTGTGTTTACCACCTTGTTCGCCTTTGGTTTGCTCCTCATCGTTCAGGCAGCCGATCGCGTTGATCTCGATCCCAGTTGCGTCCTTTACGGTGCCATTGAATTGACGCCCCTTGAAATCTTGTTTCGGTGGTCGATTGCTGGTTGGGAAATCGGTGTGCCGCGGGCCTTCGTTGTGCTGGGAACGGTCTGTCTTCTGAACGTGATCGTTGTCGTGTTGTTCTTCAAAGAGTTTCGCTTGAGTTCGTTTGATCCGGCGTTGGCAACGACCTTGGGGTTTAACGCGCGGATCATGCATTATGTGTTGATGACCCTGGTTGCGATCACGACGGTTGCCTCGTTTGAAGCGGTAGGGAGTATTATTGTGATTGCCATGCTGGTGGTTCCCGCGGCCACCGCCCATTTGTTGACCGATCGCCTTTCGACCATGGTTCCCTTGAGTATGGTCATTGCCGGAAGCTGCGCTGGCTTGGGGCATCTCTCGGCGATCACATTACCCAAGTGGTTTGGATTTGAAGACACATCAACCTCGGGGATGATGGCGGTTGTCGCCGGCGCTTTATTTGGAATGGCCGTTCTGATCGCGCCTCGTTATGGATGGGTGGCGCGACGCCTAGCCCTGCGTCGTGCATCGCGACGGCTCCCCTGATCTCTTCCTTCACCGGTGGCGAATGCCTTTTTTTGTTTCTTGAGAACAGGCAAGGCGTTAGGCTGTCTCTCACTCTAGAACGGACAAAGGAACTGACATGGCAACAGCAGAATCAGACGTACAGGCATTTACGGCGAGGGCATTCTCAACCCCGGGTAAATTTGAGGAGTTTTGCGGTAATGGTGGCCAAGCCCTGCGTGGAATCATCGGAGGGAGGCGGGTTCAAGGTTCGATGAATGCGACCTTTCAGACCGTCGATCCGGGATCTCAGGAAGTTCTCGCAACCGTTTGTGAGATGGGTGAGGCCGAGGTGGCGCTGGCGGTCGAGTCGGCCCAGAAGGCCTTTGATGGAACCAATGGGGGAGGGTGGCGAGATTGTCCTCTGGAGGATCGGATCAGTCTTGTCAAGAAACTGGTTGAGCTCTGTGACCGGGATCGCGATGTCCTGCTTGCCTGCGAGATCAGAGACGGTGGAAAGGTGTCTGAGTTGGCCGAAGGGGACTTTACCCAGATCCGAGAGTGTGCCGAGTATTTCATTGGTGTGGCGAGCCGGGTACAAATGGGTGATAGCGAGGCCATGGGGGTGGCCTCGGGTGTGAAAGGATTTACCTTTCGGGAGCCATGGGGTGTGGTGGCCGGGATTATCCCGTGGAATTATCCGATTGTTTTGACGTCGTGGTTCATCTTTCCTGCTCTCTTGGCAGGGAATACCGTTTTGATTAAGCCGGCGGAGGACACGCCTCTGTCAGCGCTCTACATCGCCTCCCTGGCCGAGGAGGCGGGCTTTCCTCCGGGCGTCATCAATGTCCTCCCTGGTCGGGGTGAAATCACGGGACAGTGCATCGCTGAGCATCCCGGGGTTCGCTATATCTCGTTCACCGGATCCCCTGGAGTGGGGCAGTCGATTCTCAGGACCTGTGACCGTCACGGGACTCGGATGAAACGCGAGATGGGAGGGAATGGATCTGCGATTGTGTTAGGCGATGCCGATCCGGAAGTGGTGGCTCGAAGGGTGGGCCGTTACGTGAACCAACACTATGGGCAAACGTGTTGCACGATTCATCGCGTCTATGTCGATCAGAAGATTGCCGACTCATTTGTGGATGCGCAGCGTGCTTTCATGGAAGCGTTGAAGATTGGGTATCAAACTGACGAGGGCACTCAACTCGGGTCGGTCATTAACCCGACTCAACAGCAGAGGATTCTGCAGGCTCAAAATGAGACGGTTTCACGGGGGGGGCAAGCCATCCTCGAAGGAGGACTGGCGGAGGTCGTTGGGAAAGAGGGCTTTTACTTGAAACCCGCCCTCTATCGAACCACGCCGGAGGTTGATTGTAATCCCCTAGAAGTCTTCCACACCTTCGCCACGGTTTGCCCGGTCGAGAGCGCGGAGCAGGCTTTGGCGCTGGCCAATCGCTCGCCTTATGGTTTGGGGGCGAGTGTCTGGACCCGAGACCTCGAACGGGGCATTGATCTCGCCAAACAGTTTCGCGACGGCACGTGTCAGATCAACTGCCATAACTCCATGGCCTACGGGTTGCCCTACGGAGGCCAAGGGATCTCGGGGGGGCCCGGTGGTGGCGTGAACTGCGAGGACACCTTCCTTGACTACACCCAGGTGAAGGCCGTTTACGTTGCCGATTATCCGGGTTGAGCCGGGGCCCGCCATTAGCGGGGAGAGGCCAACCGGGCCGTCAATTGAGTGGCGAGTTGCTTCACGATATTCGGGTGAGCCGAGGCAATGTTTTCCGTTTCACCGGCTGCTGATCGGTGGTCGTAAAGCTCGGCGAACCCATCATCGTGGAGGATCATCCGATGCGTTTCCGTTCGTATGGTCGAAGCGTTTTTTCCATAAGCGAATGCATCGTGGCCGGGTTTCATGGGGTCCAGTAGGAGTGGGACGAGACTGGTGCCCTGAACGAACGAGGGTATTGGAAGACGGGTCAATTCGCAAAGAGTGGGGAAGAGATCAAGGGTTTCGACGATGGCCTCGGTTGCGAGCCCCGCATGGTTTAGGGTGGGACTCCGGATGATCAACGGGGAACGAAGCGATTCCTCAAAGAGCGTGTGTTTTCCCCAAACCGCATGTTCTCCCAGGTGCCAGCCGTGATCCCCCCAGAGGACGACAATCGTGTTATCGGCGAGGTTTCGTTGCTCGAGTTTATCGAGGAGGCGTCCCACTTGGGCATCGGCATAGGAGACACAGGCGGCGTAGTGCTTCCGAACTTCGAGTGCGAACCGGGGATCGGTGTTTGGGTCGCGTGACCCTCGTTGATACTTCATGAATTCTCCAGACCCATGCCAGGTCGTTCGGCCTGGGGGTTTGGTCGCATGAGGAGTGGGGGGGAGAGAGGTGTTTTGGTATGGGGTTAAGTATTGCGCGGGCGCGCCGAAGGGAAGATGCGGTCTTAAGATACCGATCGCCAGGAAGAAGGGGGAGGAAGCATGGTCGGCAAATTGATCGATTTGATTGAGTGCGAGGTCTATTGAAGGCCCGTCAGGATAAATGGAATCGGGCCCGGAAGCGGATTGAAAAACCGCCATGTCCCCAGCCTTGATTCGAATTTCCCCATGGGCTAAGCCATGCATCCATCCTCTGGGATGCTGCCAAGCACCAAATGGGAGAAGATGTTGATCCCAGGAGCGAGGCATCTCGAGTTGCTCGGGATCGTTCCAATCAGGGCCTCCAAGGCCGCCTGGATGGTGGGACACCTTACCGACGGAGACGGTGGTGTAACCGTGTTGACGAAACCAGGCGGGCATGCTGGGGGGAACGGACTGAGGATCGGTTTTCAATCGGGCCGCTCTTTGAAAGAGGGCGTTGTTGCCTCGGCCTCCATATTGACCGGTGAGGAGCGTAAATCGGGAAGCCCCACAGGTGGGGGCCTGAACGTAGTGGTGCCGAAAGATCCTTCCTTTTGCGGCGAGACGGTCAATGTTGGGCGAATGAATGTAGTCGATCCCATAGCACTTGAGTTCCGGTCGCAGATCGTCGACGCAAATGAGGAGGACATTCGTTCGGGCCGTCTGGGAGAGCACAAGGGACGGAACGAGGACGGTCAGCGCTTGGAGACATTGAAGGAGCGTGCGTTTCATGAGATGGGTTTCCTGTTTGAAGAAGCGGTCCGATGGTCGTTCTCAGTTTAACTTTGACGAGGCAAGGATTCGCTCCAACCTGTCGATGAGCATTTGTTGGGGGCGGACGGCACTGGGATGATGAATCAAATTGTTCCATTCGTTGGGATCACGGTTGAGATCGTAAATTTCTTCTGAACCATCCTGATAGCGAATGTATCTCCACTGGTCCGTTCGAAGGGAAACATTGCCTGGATTGAAGTAGGTCACGACTCCACGACGGTTGGGCTTGTTGGGCGCTTGAAGGAGGGGGATGAGGGATTGGCCGTCGAGTGGGTCCGGAACCTCGAGGCCGCACAGGTCGACGAGGGTGGGAAAGAGATCAAGGAGACTGACCGGTTGGTGGCATCGTTTGCCGATGGCATAGAGGCTTTCTTGTTCCCGCGAGGGCACGACGATCAGTGGCACTCGTGTCGATCGTTCCCACCCCGTCCATTTCCCCCAATGATCCTTTTCCCCCAAGTGCCAGCCGTGGTCCGACCACAGGACCACGATGGTATGGTCGCGATGTGAGGACTGGTCCAGTGCCTCGAGAAGGCGGCCAATTTCGGTGTCAACGTAAGTGACGCAGGCGAGATAGGCTTCGACCGCCGCTTGCCATTGTTGATGGTTGACGACGGTGGCGTGAGCGCCGGCAGTCACCGCTTCACGAGCCCATTGTTTGGCACGGGCACCAACGTCTTCGAGATCATCGGGTCGATAGGGCGGAAGTTGTCCTGGTGATTTCTTGAATCGATCAAAAAACCGCTGGGGAGCCCAGAGGGGAATATGGGGTCGATAATAACCGACTGCCAGAAAGAGGGGGTCGGGGGATGGTTTCTCGAGTTGCTGGATCGCCCAATCCGTGATCTGGGTATCTCCAAAATCATGATCGGGCACGTCAAAGGGGCCCCAGTCAAACGATTCCCCATCCCGCAGGGTTGGTTTCCGGTCGGAAGGCATTCGGTTCAGAGGCAATACCACCCGATTCCCCTGCCGGTCCGATGTGATATGTCGAGGGTGGGAGGTCCCTTTGGATGGAAGTTCGTGGGGCAGATACTTCACCGATCCTTTGTCGAGCGGGCTCCATCGTTGATTGACGGTGAAGTATTGATCAAAGGATTCCTTGCCACCCGAGTGGAGCAGTTTTCCGGTGCCGAATGTCTGATAGCCTGACTTGGCGAAGGCCGTGCTCAAGAGATATGCGGAAGGGAATTGTTGCTCGAGGGAACCGCTCTGATTGGACCAGACTCCGGTGACCGACGGTAATCTGCCGCTGAAGATTGCCGCCCGGGAGGGATTGCACGCGGGGGCGACGCAGTGGGCATTGGTGAACAGAACGCCGCGGTTTGCGAGGCGATCGATGGAGGGGGTTTGGGCTTGGGGATGGCCTCCCAAACAACCGATCCAATCATTCAAATCGTCGATTGCGATAAAAAGGACGTTGGGCTTCGGATCGGCCAGGGTTTGGCACCCCAGCGTTAGGAGGAAGATCACCTGGATTAGCCTCTGCATGCTGGCAAGTATATCCCTCCACGACCATCGGACACAAGGGACTTGCCGGGCGGTTTCCGCGTGGTGGGTTGAAGGATTCCCCCCTCCTGGTTCCGAGCGTGAGCAATGGCGAGGGACCGGAATGCGTCCTTGGGTCGAAGTGGGCGTTGAGGGGCGAGCCGAGGCTACGGACTTGAGGGACCATCGCCTTCCCGATGGTTGAGTTCGGAGGGTGTCTAACGGGGCATTGACACTTAAGAGGGAGTGGGTTTGGGTAGAAACATGCCTTCGAAAACGACCACTCGTCGACGGTTTATTCGCGATCTGGGCTTGGGAGCCTTGTCATTACCCCTTCTCGAAAAAGCAAATGCTGCGCTCCAAGAGATTCAAATCAAACGCATTCGTTTTTATCGATCGCCTATCTCGGGTTCCGCGATCAATCAGAGTTTTCACGTGGTCACCGTGGAAACCGACCAAGGCATTATGGGGGTCGGAGAAGGTGGCAGTCCCGATGGGATACGACAGTGTGGTGAGTTGCTGATAGGTAAGAATGCTCGCCGGATTGAACACCTTTGGCAGTATATGTATCGGGCCTATTTTTATCCTCCGGGAAGAGAGAGTATTCATGCCCTGGGTGCCCTTGACCTGGCCCTTTGGGATCTCAAAGGGAAGGCTCTTGGAGTGCCGGTGCATGAGTTGCTGGGGGGATTGGTGCGTGATTACATTCCCTGCTACGCCACCGGTTATCCTAGGGAGGGCACGCTCGAAGAGACGGCTCGTGCCTGTATGGAGGCGGGTTTTCGAGCGTTTCGAGAACATCTTGCTGATCCCCCGAGGGGCGAACGATTTGATTCCAGAAAACAGGTGCGCCGGGCCGCTGAACAATGCCGTCGAATGCGGGAGGGCGTGGGGCCAGACGGAGAATGGGCGATCGATTTTCACACCCGGCTTGATTTCGCGGACGCTGTGAGGCTCTGTCAATTGATTGAGCCTTACGAGCCGTTGTTCGTGGAGGATCTCATTCGATCGGAAAATCCAGGCGTCTATCGAGAACTGAGACCCCAAGTGAAGGTGCCGGTTGCTGTGGGGGAACATTTTGGGGATCGGTGGGAGATCAATGAGCTGGTGGAGAACCGTTTGATTGACTACTCCCGTGTCACCTTGCCCAATACCGGTGGGATCACCGAGATGATGAAGATCGCTGCTTTGTGCGAAACTCACTATGTCGGCCTGGTTCCTCATTTTACCGGTCCCATTTCGGTGGCTGCTTTGGTCCACCTACTGGGAGTGTTCCCCGGACCCGTCTTGCAGGAATTGACGGGCCGGGGAACGCGGGAACTGGCTTACCTGCCGCAAGGCTACGATTTCAAGGACGGGAAACTCTGGCCCAACGACCGCCCGGGACTCGGTGTCGAGATTGATACGGAGAATCTCGAACTTGAGCTCGAAGTCACCGAACACCGTCAACCGACTCCCTTGTATCGACGCCCTGACGGCTCGATCACGAATTGGTAGGCTGCCGGGGGGAGGAGAGCCACTTGCCTAGGCCAAGAGGTCGGTCCAGACGTTTCCGTGGACATCGGTCAGACGAAGGTCTCGCCCGCTCCAACGATAAGTGAGCTTCTCGTGATCGAGTCCGAGCTGATGCAGTACGGTGGCCCAGAGGTCATAGACGGTTGAGGGATTCTCCTGGACCTTGTAGCCGAATTCGTCGGTCGAGCCGTAGACGGTGCCGCCTCGGATGCCACCTCCCGCTAACCAGAGGCTGAATCCGTAGGGGTTGTGATCGCGGCCGCGGGCCCCTTGTGAGAATGGGGTGCGACCGAATTCTCCGGTGAAAACCAGCAGCGTCTCATCGAGCATGCCGCGCTGCTTGAGGTCTTTGATCAGCGCGGCAATGGGTTGATCCACTTGCTCGGCCATTTTGCGATGTCCTTTTTCGAGGTCGCCATGCTGATCCCAGGGGTTCCCGCCCCCGCCTCCTCCGATTCCGACAGGACAGCAAGACAATTCGACGAAACGGACACCCCGTTCAACCAATCGGCGGGCGATCAGGCATTGTTTGGCGTACTCGGCCAACGGAGCGTTTGTCGAGTCGACGCCGTAGAGTTTCCGAATGGCCTGGGTTTCGTTTTTGAGATCGGTCAGCTCGGGAACCGCCTCCTGCATCCGATAAGCGGTTTCTGCGTTATGAATCGACTCAATGATGGCATCCCTGGCGGCAACGCGCTCAGCAAATCTTCGATCGAGCTGCCCGACGAAATCAAGTGCATTCCGTTGCACGGAATGGAGCATGGCCCGAGTGACATTGGGAACGGCCTGTTCGTGGGAGATATTGAAAATCGAGCCTTGGGTGGTGACAGGAAGAAAACCGTTCCCGAAGATACTGACACCTCCGTGCGGGGTCTTGGCTCGCTTGGATTGGAGCACGATGTAGCCTGGCAGATTGGGATTCTCTGTTCCCAGTCCGTAGTTGACCCAGGCGCCGGCACTTGGATACCCGAGAAACGGAAATCCGGAGTGCATGGCATAGTTGCCTTGGGAGTGTTCGCTGAAACGCGCCGTCATGGACCGGACCACGGCGATCTCATCGGCGTGGGCGATCAGATGGGGAAACATGTCGGTCATCAGCAGCCCTGACTGACCGTAGCGTCGGGAACTCCAGGGCGAAGCCATGAGATTCCCGTTGGCATCAAATTGAGTCCGTTCGATTTTCATCGGTAGCGGCTCGCCATGGCGCTTGGCCAGGAGCGGTTTGGGGTCGAAAGAATCGACATGAGACACACCTCCGGACATGTAGAGAAGAATAACCGATTTGGCCTTGGCCCGTTGGTGCCGAGGATCTCGGGTCCGAAGGGGAGCGGCAGATCCTGAATTAATCAGCCGAGAGAGCGCCAACGCGCTGACGCCGCCGGAAGTCAGTTTAAGGAATTCCCGCCGGTTTTTCAGATCAATGGACATAAATCAGTTCCTTAGAGTTGAGGATGGCGTGGACCATTCGAAAATAGGCTTCGCTTTGAGAAGGGTTGGTGGCGGGGTCTGCGGGGGCGGCGCCGAGGTATTCTAAACAACTTGCCTCCTCCTCGGGACTGGGTTTGCGGGAGTAGGCTTGGAGGAAAACTCGTTCGATGCGTTCATGATCGGAGGTCAAGCTTTGGTCTTTCCGAATGAGGCGACTCCAGTGTCGTGCTGCCTTGAGCCCCAGGTCACCATTCATCAGCATCAGCGATTGGGAGGGGACTTGGGTCAGATTCCGGCGACCGGTCGTCGTGGTCGGAATCGGCAAGTCAAAGGCCTTAAGAAAGGGATTAAGGAAGTTTCGTCTGACCCGCCGATAGACCGCTCGCTGGTTGGATTGACCGTTTTGGCCGAGCCCAGGTCTTGTGATATCCAGATGCTGGGCGACCCATTGGAGGGTGTCGAGGAGAGCTTCCGCGTCCAGGCGTCGAGGGGAGAAGTAGGAAAGGTATTGATTGTTCGGGTCCCGTTCCCGCTGCTCGGCGCTTGTCGTGCTTTTGGATTGGAAGGCCCGACTCGACACCAGTTCTCGGAGCAATTGTTTGATTGACCACCCCTGGTTGCGGAATTGTAGGGCAAGGTAATCGAGCAGTTGGGGATGGCTTGGTTGGTCTCCCATCCGGCCAAAGTTGTCAACGGATGCCACCAATCCCCGGCCAAAAGTGTGATGCCAAAGTCGGTTGACGATCACTCGCGAGGTCAACGGATTGGATTCCGCCAGAAGGTCTTCGGCGAATTGGAGTCGACCGCTGGACCCGGGGGGATAAGGCTCCCCGCCGAACGCCTCGAGAAACCCGCGCTGAATCGGCTCTTTCTCATGGCGATAATTGCCGCGGGTGAGGAGCGGTTGGTTCCAGGGTTCGGCTTCAATGACGCCGGGGGCGCGTTGGGGAATCGGAATGGCGTTTTCCAGCTCCCGGTAGTGTTTGATCGTCGCCAGGATGGGCGAGGGTAGTTCGGTCAACTGGTTCGGCAAGAAGCCGAATCGAATGAACGCATCGAGAAACTCGGCTTGCCGGTCGGTGATCGAATCGGTTTGCCAGGCCTGAAGCGCGTTTTCCAGTGCCGAGAGGTAGGCGTCCTCAAGGGTTGCGCGATCTCGGATTGATTCGGGATGGGGAACCAAGGCAAGAAGTGGAACGCCCGACTCCTCCATGGCTTCGTCACCCCCGTAAACTTCGACGATGCCAAACCAGGACCGTTCCTTTCCGCCGCCCCGAACGCCGGCGGTTTTGTCGAGGGCGGTTTCGAGTCGGTAGTAACCCATTTCATCATTCCAATAGAAGTATTTCTTGATTTGAACCCATGCCAACCTATCGGGAAGAACCGGAGCGGGATGGAGCCCTCCGTGGGTGAGGGGATAACTCCGGACGGAGAACCGAGCCGTGGCCGATCGGCCGACTGCCCGTACTCCTGTCCAGCGGCCTTTGGCACGGTGAAAGATGGATCCGAGAACGCCTGTATGTTTGTCGGAAATGAGGTGAGTATAAACACCGGATGGATAAATCCCGATCAGCGCATTGGGTCCCGTCCCAGCGACCGAAAACGAGCCGGCCGGGCTGACGTTTGGAGCGAGACCGTTTCCGGTTTTGAACCACGAATCATAGGTTTTTTGGTCACGGAGGTCCGCATAGAACGTTGCCGATTTCTTGAGGCGCTCATTATTGGCGGTGACGGTGCGGAAGTGACTGACGTGCGATGTGACAACCCGAGACCATTCCGAGAGGTTGAGGCCCTGTAAGGCTTTCCAGATTCCGAAAGGGTGCGCCTTTGGATTGCGATTGACTTCAGCTTGATGATCGGAGAGGGGCGAGGGTTTGCCCTGCTTGGGTCGTCCCGGTTCCTCGGCAAACTCAAAGGACCGGAGGCGCTCTATGGAATCGGAAGTCTGGTTCAGCCAAAAGGTGCTCAATTGTCGCCGAAGGGTCTGCTTCAGCATTTGCAGCGCCTTCCTGTGACGTTGCTGTCGGGCCGGAGAGTCGATGTTTACGATCGCGGGTCGACTACTAATCATGATGCCGTAGAGGCGATAAAAGTCTTCCTGACTGACGGGATCGAACTTGTGATGGTGACACCGAGCGCAGGACACGGTGAGGCCCAGGGTGGCTTTGGTGAGAACGTCGATCTGGTTGTCGGTGAATGTGATCTGCTCGTCATACGCGTCTGTTACCCCAAATCCGTGCGGAGCCAGGCGGAAGTGAGCGGGGCCGATGGCGGACTCATTGATTCCGAGGCTTGGATTGAGACGGGGTTCCGCCAGTTGATCGCCGGCCAGGTGTTCCCGAATCAGTTGGTCGTATGGAGTGTCATGGTTAATCGCTCGAATCAAATAATCGCGATACTGAGAGGCATGGGGAATGGTGGGATCCCCCTCGCTGCCATGGCTTTCTGCGTAACGGAACCAGTCCATCCAGTAACGAGCCCATCGTTCTCCAAACTGGGGTGAGGCCAGGAGTTGGTTGACGATCTTGCGGTAGTGCTGCGGCGAGGGATCACGAAAAAAGTCCTCGACCACCTCGGGTTTGGGGGGGATCCCGATCAACACGAGATGCAAGCGTCGAATCAGTCGTTCCGGAGAGGCCTTCTCCTGGGGGTGAAGTCCCAGTCGATCGAATTGAGCGTGAAGAAACCGGTCGATCGGGTTTGCGTTCCATTCCAGAGCGGAGGCTGGAGGCGGGGACTGGTATTGAAGTGGTTGAAAGGACCACCATGCCTTCCGTTGATCACGAACGGTTTCCCAATGGACTTGGCTCTTGAGTTGTTCCCGTGTGGGTTTACTGGACCGGGGATCCGGCGCTCCCATTCGAATCCATTGTTCAAAGTGATCAATGACAATGGAAGCCAGTTTAGGAGCCTTGGAAGGCATGGGTTCGATGTTGGGTAAATGTTTCACCGCCTGGACCAGACGGCTCGCTTCCGGGTTGCCCGGAATGATGATCTTGCTCTCTTGAATTGCTGCCCGGTAGTCGAGCGCAATACCTCCTTTTTGGGTGTCGACACTATTGTGGCATTCATAACAATGCTCAGCCAAAACAGGTCGGATTTTTGACTCAAAGAACTCACGTCCCTTTGCAGAGGGTGCGGAGCCGCCTTGGACTGAGAGGAGTGCGGTGCAGAGACCGAAAGGCAGAAGCCAGCTTGCGTTCATTGCAGGTTCGGAATGAGGGTGTCTGGAGGACATTTCAACGCGTTTTTCGGGTCAAATCAATTGCTTTTCTCGGTTGACAGTCTTAACGGGGACGGCACGCTGCGAGGATGCTGCTCGAGAAAAAACGGATCGGGAGACGAGCTGGGCTTCTCTTTGGATTCACCTTGATTGAACTCTTGGTGGTGATTGCCATCATCGCCATCCTGGCGGGGATGCTGCTGCCGGCTTTGGGCAAGGCGAAGCAAAAGGCTCACGGGATCTTTTGTATGAATAATCATCGGCAATTGACCCTGGGGTGGCAGTTGTATGTTGATGACAACGAAGGCTTTCTTCCCGCCTCTTCAGACCAGGGCTGGCTCAAGGGTCCGGAATGGACGGGAGGGGGACGGTTGTCTTTGCCCTGCAATGGGGCGGACGATCATGACCCCGATGCCCCGCGAACAGGGATCAAGCAAAGTCCCCTTTGGCCCTATCTTAACTCGACCACTGTTTTTAAGTGTCCGGCCGATAAGAGTGCCTGCAATGTGAAAGGGACCGTAATTCCTCGAGTGCGAAGCATGGCGATGAACATGTGGTTGAATGGTCCGGGGTGGGGAATTGCTCGAGGTGAGAACGCGAGGGGTTGGCGAAAGTTTACAAAGCTCTCTAGCCTGACGGCCCCAGGCCCTTCGTTGACCTTCGTCTTCTTGGACGAACGGGAAGATAGCATCAATGATGGGACCTTTGTGGTTGCCATGGAAGGTTGGCCGGATCAGCCAACCCGTCATCGGATCATCGATTATCCAGCCTCCTACCACAATGGCGCAGGGGGGTTTTCTTTTGCCGATGGTCATTCAGAAATTCGAAAATGGGTCGATCCCCGCACGATGCCGAAACTGACGCGCGGGCGTCTCATTCCCCTCAACATTCCGTCCCCCAACAATCCAGATGTCGCATGGATGCAGGACAAGTCAACTCGGCCTGACTGAAGGAGGCTGTCGTTGGGCGCTGGGGCCACGGAACCGGTCTGGAGGGGGCGACGAGAGACGACACTCGAGACGCCAGGCTTAGTTTCGAAAGTTTTCGAAGGCCAGTTCGAGAGGAAAGTCTTCGGTCTTCAAGAAGGAGATGATTTTCTGGAGATCGTCCCTGGATTTGCCCGTGACCCGAATGATGTCCCCTTGAATCGCTGCTGTCACTTTGAGTTGAGTGGACCGGACTTTGGCGCTGATGTCTTTCGCGTGATTCCCAGGAATTCCCTGCTGGAAACTAATGGTCTGGCGCGCGTGGCCCAAGGGTGAGATCTCGCTCTTACTCTGGTCGACGTTCTTGAGGGAGACCCCGCGTTTGGCGAGTTTTGAGACGACGACTTCCACCAGTCCCTGGAGGCGATGTTCGTCTTTGGCGCTGAGCTTGATGACCTCCCCTTCAAGGTCAATTCTGGCGTCACTCCCCTTGAAATCATAGCGGGTCGAGACTTCCTTGCTCGCTTGGTTAACGGCATTCTTGACTTCGATGAGCTCAACTCTTGAGACGATATCAAAGGATGGCATGGGGGCAGTATGGTCGGCATAGAAACCGTCATCAATCCAGGAATCTCGAAACCGTTTCGGATCATTCGGTGACCATGGTTCAGTTTTCCGCTTGCCGGGTTGGCAGCCCTGAGGCTTAATGCTCAGGCCAGGGCCCATAGAGTGTGGACTTACGAACCCCGCCAGGGCAGGAATGCAGCAACGGTAGTTTGCTCCGCATTTGCTGTGGTCACCCTGGCATTTTTTCCCTTTTTTGGCTTTCTTCTCCTTGTCTCCGGTTTTTTGTCTCAATTCATGAACCGGGTGGACCGGGGTCATTGGTTGCATCCCTTGCGCGGGGCGGCTAGAGTCCCCCGTTGTCGAATCAATGGCGTATCAGGTCATAGCACGAAAGTATCGTCCTCAGCGGTTTGAGGATGTGGTGGGTCAGGATCATGTGACTCGGACCTTGTCACAGGCGATCCGCCTGGGGCGAATTGCCCATGCCTATCTTTTTTGCGGGCCACGGGGAACTGGCAAGACGACGATGGCACGGATCTTTGCGAAGTGCCTCAATTGCACTAATGGACCGAAAACAGAGTTTTCTGACGACGATCAGGTTTGTCAGGAAATCGCCGAAGGGCGATCTTTGGATGTCCTTGAGATTGATGGAGCCAGTAACCGAGGCATCGAGGAGATTCGCGAGCTCCGGGACACCGTTCGCTACGCCCCCGCGTCGTCTCAGTTCAAGATCTACATCATCGACGAGGTCCACATGCTGACCAAGGAAGCCTTCAATGCCCTCTTGAAGACCCTTGAAGAGCCTCCGGACCATGCGAAGTTCATGTTTGCGACGACGGAGCCCGAGAAAGTGCTTCCAACGATTCTGTCGCGTTGTCAGCGATTTGATCTCCGCCGAATTCCAAACGCGCTGATCGAGAAACATCTAGCCCACGTTGCATCCTTGGAAGGGGTTCAGGTCGAATCGGCCGCTTTGCAGGCCGTTGCGCGGGGTGCTGATGGAGGCATGCGTGATGCCGAATCCACCTTGGATCAATTGATTAGTTTTTGTGGAGAGTCGATCGTCGAAGGGGATGTTTTGTCGATGTTTGGGATGGCTTCCCGGGATCAGGTCTTCGAGTTGGCGCGAGCCATGGTGGCAGGGGATTCTCTTCAGGTTCTGGAGGCCGTGGATCACCTGTCGGACGAGGGGAAAGAATTGGGAAGGCTGCTGAGCGATCTGTTGGGCTTTTTTCGGAATCTCATGTTGTTCCAGTTGTCCAAATCAGGAAGTGCCGCGCTGGATGCTTCGGAGGCTGAGATGGCCGTGTTGGCCGAGCTGTCGGGCCAAGTGGATGCGAGCCGATTGGCTCGTCTTCTTGAGGGGTTGACGGATTGTGACTACCGAATGAAGGGAGCCTCTGCCAAGCGAATCTTTTTTGAGATGGCCTTGATGAAAGCGATGGAGGGACTGAGAGCGGTGCCGCTCAACGAGGTGTTGAAGACGCTTCAGTCTTTGCGGTCAGAGGGTGCGGGCGAGTCGGTGGAGGCCGATGGTCGTCCTCAATCTCAGCGGGGGGTAGCGGTTAGCCAGCGGGAAGAGCCCTCGCGAATAAGTTCCCCGACACCCCCTGAGACGGTCCAACCTGCAGGGGCGGTTTCGAAGGCCGATCGGCGGTCGGCCGAGGGTTTGGACAGGGCTGACGCGCCGGGAGACTGGGCGGGGATCCAAGAAGCATGGCCCAAGGTCTTGGCCTACGTAGAGGAAAAGAGTCCTTTCACCCATAGCTATCTTCAAGCGGCTGTGCCCTTGTTGCTGGAAGGAGGACAGCTTTCCATTGGAATTCCACCCCAAGCAAAGGACCATATCGCGCTGCTCGAGGGGAGTAAGAATAAAGCATTACTGAGGGAGGCTTTGGAGCACTGTGGGTTTCCATCCGTTCGTTTGTTCTACCAGGAGTCGGCCGAACTGGCGGCTCACTTTGAGGCCGTTCAGGCGGCTCCGCCTAAACCGGACCTTCAACGGTCTGAGGCTTCGGTTTCACTCCCGCCCGAGGTCACTGCACCAGGAAAACCGGCTGAGCCGGCTTCGGTTGATTTGGTGGCGTTTCGTAACGACCCCCTCATCAAGGAAGCACTGGAGGTCTTTAAGGGACAGATTGTGCAAACCCAAAGAAACTCGTAGGATCATTGGGGGTTACTAATTCAGAAGAAAGAGTGTTATGTCGAGTATCGGGAAATTGATGAAGCAGGCGACGCGTATCCAGAAGGATATGGAAGCGGCGCAGGCCGCTCTGGCAAATCGCACGGTTGAGGCAACCAGTGGAGGGGGGGCGGTCAAAGTCGTCGCTAAATGTGACGGGACGTTGGAGTCGATCAAGGTCGATCCTCAAGCCGTGAGTCCTGAAGATATCAGTTTGCTGGAAGACTTGATCTTGACGGCTGTGAATACGGCTCTCAATCAGGCAAAGGAAGTGTCAAACGACGAAATGGGAAAGCTTACCTCCGGACTGAAGATTCCGGGGCTGATGGGCTAGTTCCTGAGAAGGGCTGACGAGACTCGAGGTCCGATTGGCAGCGACCAGGCTATGGCAGAGCTTCCCCCGCCGCTTCAGACGCTCAAGTTGGCCCTCGGTAAGCTTCCGGGGATTGGGCCACGGTCGGCCGAGCGATTGGCTTTGCACATTGTGCAGAGTGATGCCCTGTGGGTGAAGGATTTGGCGGAGGCCCTCCTCTCGGCGCGAGAGAAGATTCAGCTTTGCCGGGAGTGCGGCTCATTAACCGAGTCCCAGCCATGCGCGATTTGCCAAGATCCCCTCAGAGAAGACGGTCTCCTTTGCGTTGTGGCTCGACCGGTTGACGTCATTTCACTTGAAAAGGCCGCCGTCTTCCGAGGGCGGTATCATGTCTTGGGGGGACAGATCTCACCTCTCAATGGGGTTGGTCCTGAGGATTTGAGAATTGCGGAGCTCGAGAGAAGACTCGAGCAAGGGGCGGTGAAGGAACTTGTTCTAGCGCTCGGTTCAGATGTGGAGGGGGATGCGACGAGCTACTATTTGGCGGAGCGATTTCAAGCTGACGGTCGGCGCATCACTCGACTGGCTCATGGGCTTCCGGTGGGAGGGGGGCTCGAGTTTGCCGATGATCTCACGATCGGGCGGGCCCTCGAAGGGCGACGGGCGATAGAGGTTGGTTCCGATGAGACATGAGGGTGACCCGATGGTGAAGAGTTCTCCGAGTGTCGTTGTGTTTGATTTGGGCAAAGTGTTGCTCGATTTTGATTTCCGTGTCTTTGCCGAGGGACTGGCTCAAGACGCTTCGGTGAGCGCTGATGACGTCATGGAGGCGATCGTTCAGTCTTCGATTCTCGTTGAATATGAATCTGGGCGAACGAGTTCGAGCGTCTTCTTTGAGCAAGTGAAAAACGTCACTGGCTATCGGGGATCTTACGAATCTTTCGAATGCTTGTTTGGGGAGATCTTTACTCCCTTGGATGAGATGATCGCAGCCCAGGAGCGGATTTCAATGAAGGGAATTCCCACCTACATTTGCTCCAATACCAATGAGATCGCGATTCGAACGATCCGGCGGCTTTTCCGGTTCTTTGATCGCTTCTCAGGTTATGTTCTCTCCCACGAGCATCAATCGATGAAGCCGGATTCCCATATCTATCGCATCACGGAATCTGTCGTCGGCAAATCGGGAGCCGATTTGGTCTTTATTGACGACAAGGAAGAAAACATAAGCGCCGCGATTGCTCGTGGTTGGCACGGGATCGTTCATGTCACTCCATCGGAGACGTTGGCGGCCCTTGATCGTTTGGGAATCTTGGCGAGCGAGTGAACCGCCACCGATCTGTGTTGAGAGAACTCAACCCAGCGGTTTGCCTGAATACGGCATCATCCCTGTCTCCGGAGCGCCCTCTTTGTTTCGACGGCTCGATGATGCGGGGGAGCGACTTTGGAGAGAGTTGAAATGGGGCTGGTTTGGAGAGGCATGGGGCCTGAGACGAAACCGGCGGCTGAGAACGGTGGGCTAACCGAGTTCAGAGGGTGCCTGTTAGTATTCTGGATGGTCATCGCTGATCTCCAAAGGGTCGCCGCACCGATAGCAATGTTCAGCGATATCAAGGTGTCCTTCCGCAGAGCAATTACGACAGCTGCGAGTGGTGGTCGAATGGATCGGCCGAGTCAGCTCTGCCGTCACGATGCCCGTGGGGACGGCGATAATCCCATAGCCCATGATCATCACGACGGCGGCCAGAAAACGGCCCAAAGGCGTGATGGGTGAAAGGTCGCCATAACCCACGGTCGTCAGAGTGACAATGGCCCAGTAGATTCCCATCGGGATACTCGTAAATCCGCTGGCGGCTCCCTCGACCACATACATGAGTGAACCGATGATGGTGACGAGAACCACAATGGCCATGACGAAGACGACAATCTTCGGGCGGCTGGCTCGAAGAGCCCGCATAATGGTTCGAGAGCCTTCAAGGTATTGAACCAGCTTCAGAATCCGGAAGATCCTCAAGACACGGAGCAGTCGGATCACCACAAGGAATTCTGCGCCTGCGAAAAACAGGCTGAGGTAGGTGGGAAGGATGGCAGCGAGATCGACAATGCCGTAAAAGCTTCTGGCGTAGTAGGTCGGAGATCGGACCGACCAGAGCCGAAGGAAATACTCGATGGTGAAGAGAACGGTGAAGGCCCACTCAATAGAATGAAAGGTCCCCTGGTGCTGGGCGTGAAGCGTCGGAATGCTGTCGAGGCAAACGGCAAAGACGCTTGTTGCGATGGAGAGGATGAGGATGACGTCAAACGCCTTGCCTGCCGGGGTGTCTGCCTCAAAAATGATCAGACGGCAGAGCTCCCGCGCTGTCAACCCGTCGCGATTCATGAAAACCTCTTTCGCCTAGGCCCCTGAGCCCGGGGGTCTTGGTTGGTGAGCGTTTGAATCTGGTAGCCCAGTCATTCGAGACCCCTCTGAAAGGTCACAATGAGGCCCGGTTACCAGGTCGCCAGAAGAAAGAGGAGGGCAATTCCCGTTCCCCATCGTCGAAGAAGAGGTTCCATCGACCGAATCCCGCAAACTCGTTCCAAGAATGAACCGACGCCACTCAACAAAACAAAGCCAGTCATGAGGCCCAAGAAGCTTGGCCACGGCATCGGCTGCATGGCGAAATGGCTGAGGCAGTAAATCCCGGCGAATGCCGCCACCAGCTTGGCCCAAGTCAGGTTGAGGCTGTCGGCGATGGCCCGACCGAGAAAACCCGCGGCGATCGTAGTCAGCAGGTGTTCCCAACTGGTCAAGGGATGGCCGAGAGCCGCTTGAAGGTTAGCTTCATTGCCGGGAAATGGGTGGGCGAGACCCATCAGGGGGAGAAGGGAAATTAGGCCCAGAACAAACCTGGTCCCACTCGCAGAATAGTTGTGCCGTAACATGATGATGCGTTTGAGCGGACGTTTCCTAAATTTATTGCTCATCGGTGATAAGAAAGCAATTTTGTTTCTCTCCAATTGGATGAGGTTTGGCTGGCGATTCACTGTCCCGAATCCCGCATGGCTTGTTCCAGTTGGTTTCTGAATTCATACCGGTAGGCAGGCGTGATCACCACCTCTCGCCTCCAACCTGATTTGCGTCGAATGACCAGAATTCGATGACGGGGACGCCAGGTGTTGGCCCAACTCTCGGCGGCAAGTTTTTGTCGCTTGGAAATGGAATCGATATCGCTGAACCGAACCCTTCGAACCGTGATGCCAAGCCATTGCACGGAGAGATGATAGCGGCCGATTCGATAGTCGTAATAATGTCGGTGCCAGACATAGAGCAGGAGTGAAAGAAGCACACCGACAGTGGCAAGGGCTGCAGGACTCATTCAAAACTCACTTGACTCGATTGGCCTAGCCAGAGGAAGACGATTGGAATAAGGAACCCTAAAAAAAGCGAAATCCAAACGGGCCATTTTCTCCTGCTGGTGTTGAAGGCAAGATACACCCCCAAGCCAATCGTGATCATGAGGGCGATGGACATGGCGATGACGAGCCCTTGGAAAAGCTGCGGGGAATAGGTTTCGGCCGATGTGGTCGGGAAGACCTGATCCACATGAATCGCGGTCAATCGTTCTCGCCAACTTCCTAGTTCGCCCATGCCCTTGTTTCGGTTGGTGTTGACGGTCTGGTACCATCCGGTCCCGATGTAGAAAAGGAGGAGAGGGGCAAAGAAGCACCCGAGGTAAAGATGGACTTTGCGGATGGTTTTCAAGTCCTGTGTTGATCTGGGGTAACGTCGTTGGATTCGGTGCCTCGCGATCAAACGCTCCGAGTCGTTCGTGGGGATTGAACGTCACAGAACCTAAGGCGCTGCGGGGACATTGATGACCTGTCCGATTTTTAGTCGGCGGGGATCGATCCCCGGGTTAGCTCGGATGATGTCCTCCTCCGAGATCTCATGGCCTTGCTCTCGGTATTTTTGGGCGATGCCCGAAATGGTATAACCTGGCTCGATGGTGATTTCGTAGACCGGACCGGTGTAGGGAGGCGGACTCGGTTTCGTTTTTTCGGTCACGATGCGGGGGGAAGGCACCGGATTGGGTCGGGTGGCGATCCTTTTGATTTCTTGGAGGATCTTGCGGTTATCCTCGGCCCGGCGGTTCTCCAAAGTTTGAAGTTCTTTGGTGAATCGGTTGCTCAACAGGTCCAATTGATCGTTGGTCACTGTGTCGGCTTTTTGGTCATTTGCATTTTGAATGGATTTCGCGAGCTGCGTTTCCATTCGCTCGATTCGTTGCTGGAGCATGAGGTTGGCAGCCTGTAAATCTTCGATAATCGCGTAAAGGCGGCGGTAGCGTTCCTCTGCCTGCTGTTGGGCGACGAAATTCGCGGCGTTGGTTGCTCGCGATTGAGCGCTGTAGGTATCGATGAGGCCTGCCCAAAGAACCGCGAAAACGGAAACCAATGTCAGGGTTAAACGATTTGATCTAATGCGCATAGAAGAACGATAGGCTGGCGATGGAGTCGCATCAAGGTGGAAACCCTGGTTTTGATGGGAAGTCCAAGGATCGATGAGATGGGTTGAAGGGCAGAATTCATCCTATGTACTGGTGTTGTGGGCGGGGATCGCTGATAGAATTTCGGGACGGTTGCCGACTGTCAGGCGACTCGTTTTTTGGATCAGGACACAACCCCACTCATGGATGATTATGATTCTTCAGATTGCTGTTTTTCAAGGGTTACTCTCAGTGAGCATCGCACTCCTTGGTGCATACTTTGCCGGCCTTGCTGGTTGGATCGTCATTCAACGGCCATGGTTTGAAGTGGCCCTTTCTCGCCGGCAATGGCTGTATTCCTGCAGCTGCGCAGGATTCTTGTCAGGCTTGATTGGGGGGTTGGTGGGAGCTGACCTTGCCACCGATCAGTTCTTACCGTGGGTGACACAGGAATTGAATCAGGTGATGAGTTTACATTTTGTATTCGTCTGAACCGGATAAAGTGGGCTCACGGGGCCGGGATGAGGTTTTGGATGACCTCTTTCCTCATGCTCTGATCGAGGTGTAGGCGAGCAGGACGAGGATTTGAAGGGCGACGATTCCCCAGGAGATCTGCCGAAACGATGTTTTTCGACGCTTATGTCGGAAAACGACTTGTCCAAAAAGGCTCGCGGGGCTTCCTCCGACAAAGGCGAGCCCGAGAAGACAGGTTTCAGGAATCCTGCTGCCGGACCTTGATGCCATTCTCTTATCCCAGCCAAAGAGAACAAAGGTGACTGCATTGACGGTGACAATCAAGGCAGGCCCGGGTGGCATTCCCCAAACGACCAGTCCACCAGCAGCGACGAGCGTTCCAGCGAGGAAATAGAGGAAGGTTGTGGGTCCGGGGTTTCGGATGGGTCGTTGAGGCATCCCCGAAGGATTTCGTGAGTGGAGTAGTTGGAACGGGAGTCTACCGCCTGCCCGTAGCAGGGGGAGGAATCTGGATCCCGTAACCAGCATCGAACAAATCCGCGACTTGAGCAGCACCTTGAGTTGCTGACCCTTCAAGGGTCTCCATCAAAGTTGACAGTTGGTCAGTTTTCTCAATCGCAGCATCATGTTCCAAGGATTGG
>DEAY01000422.1:5793-21920 GCA_002348345.1 Verrucomicrobia bacterium UBA2970 | reverse complement strand
GCGTTACGGGCTCGGATGGTCCAGGGAAACCGACTATTTCTCTCGGGGCGTCACGATGGGTTCAAGCAAAATGCATTGGGTGATTCCATCGCTCGATCGGGCTGGGCCTGGGGGTGTACCTCGGCCGATTTTGATAACGACGGCTATCCCGATGTCTTTCTTGCGAATGGCTTGGAAAGCCGAGAATCGGTCCGGGATTACGAGTCGGAGTATTGGCTGCATGATGCCTTTGTCGCGGACTCCGACCCCACCCCGGAAGCCTACCTTTATTTCAAGCAAAAGTTCGCCACGAGCCGGGGCCGGGGGCATTCCTACGGGGGATATGAGTATGACAGGCTTTATCTCAATCGAGGGGGGCAGCGCTTCGATGAATTGGGATATCTCTTCGGGGTGGGCGGACAGAGGGATTCCCGGAATGTCGTTTCCGACGATTTGAACGGAGATGGGCGGGTCGATCTTGTCGTGACCAGTTTTGAGGGATGGCCTGAGCCGAACCAGACGTTGCGGGTTTACTTCAACGAGTTGAACCCGGTGGGGAACTGGGTTGGCTTTCGCTTTCTCCCGGAGCCTGATCTCCCTTCACCGATCGGCGTTCGCGTGTTGCTCCAACTGAAGGACCACCAGTTGGTCGACGAGATGGTGACCGGCGATTCTTATCGGTCCCAACATCCCGCCTCGCTTCATTTTGGGTTGGGAGTCGCTTCCACCGTCAGGGCGGCCACCATTGAATGGCCGGACGGCCGCCAACTTCGGCTGGAGGGCCTTCCCGTCAATCGGTCCTACCGGGTTTCACCGAAACTCGGGGTGATCCAAGACAGCGAGCCCAGCGAACCTGCCATCGAGTGGGGAGAGTTCCTCGAGCGCGCTAAGCCTCGTTGATCGGCCATTCCCCTTGAGCCGTCCTTTGTGCCACTCCTCCAGCACCCATTGGATCAGCGGTAGGGGATGAGTTGGATTCGTTGGGTATACCAGGCGATGTCCAGCTTGCCGGCCGCATCGAAGGCTTTGGGAGAGCCGTAGCTATATTTGACGGGGTAAATCGAGCTGTTGCTGCGCCACTTATGAACCTCCGCGTGCCCGTCCGCGAACGAGAAGCCTGCGGCTCCGTTGTGGTATGATGCGGGTCGGTCCTGCCAGTTGTTGACATTGGGATCCGTTACGAAAAAGGCATCGTTAATGGAGTCGGGGTGTTCGTCGAGCGTGAGGTAGGTCATGCTCGGTTCGGGGACATCCGTGGTCCGGATGAACTGTCGATACTGACCGCCGAAGGCCCAGCTCTTCCCTCGGGCGGTGTTGTCGTTTTTGTCGTTATTCGACCGTCCGAACAGGGCGTTCATCGAATTGCTTCGGACCCGCTGGGTATAGCCGGCCTGCCTTTGATTGGGACTGACAAAGTGATCCGCAGGGCATTTGTAGATTCCCACCGCACCATCGGTGTAGGGGCCGAGAACGCCATTTCGGATCCAGGTTAAATTGGTCACGCTGCGATCGGAAACGGAGTTTCCTGCGCCCCAGGTCATGACGTTGTTGACCCAATTGTTGAACAAGCCGGAGGTGATCGCCTGCTGGGTTCCCGGGATGGTAAAGTTGTTCGCACAGCGATCGTCGTAGTCGGTGGCGTAGAGGGTCCAACCGAGTACGAGCTGTTTGTTGTTGCTCATGCACTTGATTCCCTGGGCCTTGGTCTTGGCTTTGGAGAGCGCCGGAAGAAGCATGCTCGCGAGGATGGCGATGATGGCGATGACAACGAGGAGCTCGATCAGAGTAAAGGCGCGCAGGCTGGGAATGGATTTGCTTTTCATGACGGTGTCGCAGTGGGAAAATCGTAGGGTCCCGTCACTGAAAAGCAATCTCCGAGCGAGGGATTCTCGTTCTAGATCCAGGGTTGACTGCCGGCTTTTCGACCATGTCTCCAGGTCCGGGACGGTCTCCAGCGTTTTGAAGAGCACCTTGAACGAACGAAAGGTATCCCGATTTGCGGAGGTCTGGTGAGTCAGCAGGGTGCCAGGCTTCGGTTGACCGTTCGAACCAGGTCGGCCCGCTCGAAGGGCTTTTGAAGTGACTCGATCGCCCCCAGTTGTTTGGCCGCCCGAAGGAGCAGCTCTTTTGGCGCCCGGCCTCCGCCGGAAATCGCAATGCACCTTATGCCGGGCTGTTTTTTCTTGGCCTGGGTGATGAGCTCAATGCCATCCAGATCGGGCATGAGGATATCGGTGATCACCAGGTCGGGGGGATTTTCCGAAATGACCGATAAGGCTTCGGAGGAGGAATTTGAAATAATGGCGTTGTGGCCCTCCCGCTCTAGCATGCTGGCCAAGGTTTCGCGACAAGCCTGATCGTCATCAACAACTAAAATGGTGGCCATTGCTGGTGCTTTTTATTGGTTAGCAGGCCGGCGACCGAGAGCAACTTGCTCAGCATATAACCGGGCTGGCGTGAGATGATGACGCATTACTGCAAATAGACTGCAAAAAGATGTCCATGCTGTCTAGGCTTTATGTGTGGGCTCTGACTCGGAAGGCCTCCACAAACGACAGGCGCTCCGTCTGTTGATTCCGTTTCGATTTTTTTCACGAGCTTTTCACGAGCAAAAGGGCTTGACTTTAACTGTATGGGTGTTATCAAACAGTAGAACTTGTGATCAGGGAGGATCAGAATGCCGGAAAGTGAGGGGATGATGAAGAGAGGTCGAGCGATCGTGCTGTTAGGGGGAATCCTGTGGTGGTCGAACCATGCGGATGGGGGGGCGGCTCGGCTAGGTCTGCATCCATCCGCTGCCGGTTTTAGTCTCCGCCTGGAGGGGGGCACAAGTTCGGGACCTGCGGCATTGGAGCCGTGGTTCCAGGTGGAGCATAGCATTGACCTCCGGACGTGGAAGCCTGTCGGGGAATTGTCGAACAGGGTTGCAGGCAACCACGCTCTGGAGGTCAATCCGGCTCACTCGGAACATGGATTCTATCGGGTCATTCGAAGGGCTCCAGTGTTGACCGGTCGGGATTTGGCGGGTCTGGATTTTTCGGGACAAGTGATGGAAAACCTGGACCTGTCCGGGGCTGATCTTCGCTATGCTGATTTCTCGGGTGCCCGTTTGGGGGGGGCGAATCTTTCGGGAGCCGACCTCCGGGGGGCTGATTTGAGATTCACTGATCTCAGCAAGGCCGACCTCAATGGCGCACGATTTGCGGGGGCAAATCTGGTGGGAGCGGTCCTCCCCGATCAGAAAGGGGAGCTAGTGGGGCTTGAGGAGGCGTTGCAAATTGATTTCGACTCTCCGTGGGGCGGGCCGATCCCGATGCCGAGTGAGGTTCCGATCTCGGTGGGGGCACCAGCGTTGCCTCCGGTGCCGACGAGTCCCGGACTTCCTCCAGTGGCACTTCCGGCTCCGGTTCCCTTGCCCGGGGCCATGTTTGGTGCGCCGGCGGCCGATGCGCTGGCCCGGGAGAATCTAGGTTTTGCGGTGGGGGGAGCCAATGATGTCGGCAACTTCCGAGAGAATATCGAAAATGATTTCCTTCCCCTCTTCACGGACATCACCTATGAGGGGCTCTTTTATGATTATTTCTTTGAGACCGGGCTCAATGCACCTTGCGACTCGTTGTTCTGTCCTTCATACACGCAAGCGGTTTCTCTCGATCCGTTTTCGAAGAGGGTGGAGCGCTATTTGGCGGTTGGCTTGAATTCGGGAATCAAGGCGTCGGATTTCGCCAGGAAACAGCTCAACCTAACGATTGTCCTGGATGTTTCCGGGTCGATGAATGCGCCGTTCAATCGCTTTTACTACGATCGATCCGGTGTCCAGCAAGAGCTCGAGGGCGAGGAGCGAAACCTTCTCAAGATGGATGTGGCGATCGAGGCGGTGACCGCCCTCATGGATCATCTTCAACCGGAGGACCGAATCGGAATCGTCACCTTCAACAGTGAATCTCGGGTGGTCCAGGCCCTCACCAAAGTAGCCAACCTCGACCTCGACGCGGTTCGACAAAAAGTCATCCGTCTTCGGGCCTTCAGCGGGACGAATATGTCGGCAGGGATGCGCTCGGCAACCCGACAATATGACGCCCTCATGGAAGCCGATCCGGCGGTCAGCGAGAATCGGATCATCTTTGTGACCGATGCGATGCCCAATCAGGGAGAAACGACTCGCAGCGGTCTTTTCGGGATGATTGAGCGCAACGCGGCCAAGAAACTATACTCGACCGTGATCGGCGTGGGCGTGGACTTCAACACGAATTTGATCGAGAACATCACGAAGAATCGAGGCGCCAATTATCATTCCGTTCATTCGCCGGCTCAGTTCATCGAGCAGATGGATGAGAATTTCGACTTCATGGTCACCCCCCTGGTGTTCGATTTGCGCCTTTCCCTCCGGGGCGATGGATGGAGCATCGATCGAGTCTATGGATCGCCGGAAGCGGATGAAGCGACCGGGGAGATTGTCCGGGTGAATACCTTGTTTCCCTCCAAAAGTGAAGAGGGAGAGACTCGGGGGGGGCTCATGCTGATCAAGCTGAGTCGCAACCCGGGGGCGGAGAATCAAACATTGACGCTAGCTGCTCAATACGAGAATCGAGTGGGTGAAACGTTTTCGATCGAGTCAGAAATCGAGCTCCGATCTCCCGATGCGGTGCACCATGACAATCGTGGTATTCGCAAGGGGATTCTTTTGACTCGATTTGCGAATCTGATGAAGGAATGGATTCTGGACGAGCGGATGAGTTATCATGATGAGCGTCCCATCCTGCGACCGCTGATCCTGCCGGAGTGGGGAATCCCGATTCCTCCCCCCTGGCCTGATGTCAGTCTTGGGCAATGGGAACGTCGTTCGATGGCCCTTTATGTCTCCCCCAAGTATCGACAACGAATGACCCAGTTCGCGGAACACGTGGCTGCCGAAATGGGGGAAATCGGCGATGAAACGCTGCAGCAAGAACTGGATGTCTTGAAGCGGTTGACGCGGCGGCCCTTCCTTGAGGACGCGGTCGAATAGAGGATCCTGATCCGGGGGTTTTTCAGGCAGGGTCCACCTCTGGCGAACCCAGGGTTCCTGACCAACACCATGGGGTGTTGACGGCCGCGTTTCCTCTCAAGTCGCTCGACTAGCCGGAGGCTTGGGGGGCAAGTTGCCGGCGAGTTGGTAGATCGTCGAGCGCGGCCTCATCGATCATGAGATGCAGCGCCCGGTTCCAAAGATGGGGGCAAAAGAGGTGAATGATGCCCTGGTCGATCACGGCATCTAGGTAACTCACATTGTGATTGAACCAGCCATTTTTTTCCGGATTGGGAAGAGTCGCGTTGACGAAGAGCAACCTCGGCTCGCTCCAATGACGGCCTCCGTTTTTCGATAAGGTGATCCAAATCTCCGAGCGGTCCTTCATTCCATCCATCGTTCCCTTCAGTCCGATGTATTGGGTTCCGATGTGGCGGTTGTGAATGAAGTTAATCAAGGTTTTGCCGTCGCTCAGGTGAAAGATCATGGGAGGTGCGTCTGGATGGATCAGGGGCGAAGGGGTCGGGGCTTCCCACGTCTTGCCATCGTCGATGCTGCGTGATTGCCAGAGGACGCCCGTTGGGGTTCGGGCCATGAAGTAGACCTCGCCGCCTCCCAGATGGATCGGGCGGCCCTCGTCCATCCGATGGTATTCCGGGGAGAACCAACCCCGGGGCCTCTCTCGGGGAAGGAGGGTCCAGGTGTTTCCTTGGTCCTCGCTTCTCAGGAGATACTGTTGCGTCCTCAGGGGTTGTTGTGACCAGTTGGCGGCGTGGGATCCCAGAATCCATGCTCCGCTGTCGGTTTCACACATTCGGGTGACCGACATTCCGAGAAACTGGGGGTCGTTTTCAGGTTGGATCAACTCAACCGGACTCCAGGTGTGGCCATCGTCATCCGACCAGCGAAAGCCGATGGGCGTATTCTCATGTTTCCCTTTTTCCCGGCTGTAGGCGCTCGGAATCGGTTGGGTGCCGAAGGCATAGATTCGAGTGCTGCCTCTTGGAATCAGGGGGATGAATCCGTGTTGGCTGTAGTTGATGTCAAAGGCGACTTTGGGTCCGTTCCAGGTGGCTCCATTGTCTTGGGAGCGGTAGGCGAGCATGTCGTTGATCTTGCCGGCTCCGGCAGCATAGTGATTTCCCTCCGGGAACATCAGCAAGAGATCTCCCTTGGGGGTGCGAACCGCTCGAGTTTCGAAGAGCCCACGCAATCCTGGCCTGGCGACATGAATGACCTGACCCCGGAGTCGCTCGTGGCGGAGGAGACCAAGGCGTTGATCCGCGACGAATCCCGGGACGGGTTGGGAGAGGCGGTAGACGATGGGCTGTTGGACGCCGATGGTGACTTGGTCGACGAGCTGGTCGCCCTTGGCCGATAGGAGGGCGGGTAGAAGCAACAGGATGGTTCGGAAAAGAGTGCGTTCCATGGGCGGAAAAAAACGGGATAGAGACTAAACCAATTGACGGATTGTGGGGGCTTGGGTGATGACATCCAGAATTTCTCTTGGGATGCCACTCTGGGTGCGGAGATCACCGATGTCGAACAAGGTGCTCATGAGGGTGCCGAGGAGATGTGCGCTGGTGACCGGCTCGGTGATGGGCTCGCCGCCATGGCGATCGGAAGCCCCGATCACCTGGCCCATGGGAAGACCTCCGCCGGCGAAAACCAAGGGGCACAGATTTCCCCAATGATCGCGCCCGCCCTTGTCATTGATTCTTGGGGTGCGTCCAAATTCCCCGGTGATGACCAATAGAATCTTTTCGCGGAGACCTCTTTGAGAAACGTCCTCAAGGAAGGCGCTGACCGCCTTGTCCAGGGCCGGACCCAGCAGCGGCATACCGTCATAGATTTCGAACTCATGGTCGCCGTGCATATCCCAACCCGCACTGGTCACGGTGATGAACCGGCATCCGGCCTCGCAGAGCCGGCGAGCCAGGAGCATTTGTTTCCCCAGTGAAACCGGGCTGTGGTTCTTGACGAGATTGCCGCGAGCCCCCCGCTGAGCGATCACTCTCTTCGGGACGACCAAGTGGCTCGTGTCATAACGTTCCACGAGCTTGGGATCCTCGTCCTGCCACTGAAAAGCCGCGTTGATCCCCCCTAGAATGGTTTCGGTGGCCTGCTGATGGAAGGTGTTGGCGCTTTGAACCGCCTGCGAGATGTCAATCTTCCGACGAAGGGTGTCCAGGCGTCGCATCAATTCCTTGCGGTTTTCGAATCGGCCCTCGGGGACGGTCAGCGTCATGTCGGTCAGCAGCTCCCCGCCATCACTCGGATCAAACGCCTTGTAGGTGGCGGGAAGGGTTCCCGTGTCGGTCACCCGGGAGGGGACGGCGTTGAACGATTGGTAGGACGCGTCGATTGCAGCGGGAATGACGATCGTATTGAGCGGCATGCCGCAAGTGGGATCGGTCGTTCCGGCGACGGCACTGTAGAGCGTTCCCATACAGGCACCGGTTGGATTGCCGCCCGCAGCCACGTGTTTGGCTGCTCGGGCATGATCATTGATCCCGTGCCGGTAGGATCGGACGACGGCCAACTGATTGGCCATCCTGGCGAGTTGCGGCAATTGTCCTGCAAAACGAATTCCCGGCAGGGACGTTCTGACCTCGCCGAACGCCGATCGGTTTTCAGATGGAATGTCCATCTTGGGGTCGAAGGTTTCAAACTGAGAGGGGCCCCCTTGAAGGTTGAGCATGACGACGGCCTTGTCATGGACGAAGGACTTGAGGCCGGATTCAGTTTCGGCGCGAAGAAGGCCTGGGAGGGAAAGCCCTCCAAGCGACAACGCTCCCACTCTCAGGAATTCGCGCCGCGACCACCCGTCGCACGTGTGCGTCTTGTCATGACCAATCAGGCGGAGCACTCGAGGACCCTATCATTCCCCTGCGGTTGGGGCGAGAAGAGAATGAACAGCGATTCATGGGCCTGTTGACTCAAAAAGAATGACACCGAAGGCCTGGAGGCAGGGGGGCGGGACGTCATGGGGCCTCGGATGCCCCCCCAACTTCAGTGGTTGACGTTGATGGGGGTTCGGGAGCCACTGCGAAGTCCGATCCAGGGGGGCATCCCGATCCAGGCCATCATCGCCAAGAACATGAGTTTCATGGTGGCGAGGGTGCGGCCCTCGTCCTTCTGGATGTCAATAGTCCTTTCCCGTCAGGCTCTCGAGCACGGAGCCCTGCCACCGATGCAGCTCATCCTCGAGACGGTGCCGAAGTTCAGGTCGTTCGAGGGAGAGGTTGTTTGATTCCTCTGGATCCTGGTGAAGATCGAAAAGCTCTCGAAGCGGTTTCTCCGCATTCCGATCATGGATCACCAGCTTGAAACGGCCGTCGAGAATGGAGCGAGCCCCGCCGAAGTCCCGTTTCTCGATCGATGGGTGATGCAGATTCCGGAAGGTGCGGGTGGGTTTCCCGTTCATCAGCTTCACCAGCGGCGTCGTTCCCTCCTGAAGTCGAGCGGGGAGGTAAGGCGGGAAACCGCGGTCTTGAAGTTGTCGGGTATCAAAACTCCAAAAACAAATGGGGTTGGGCCGTTTTTTCATTTGGTTGTCGAGGAGTCTGACAAGGCTGATGCCGTCAAGCGGTCTTTTGGGAGGGGAAATCCCGACCAGTTCACAAAGGGTCGGCAAGATATCGCTTGTGACCGTCGCAATCTTGCTGACTCGGGCGCGGTTGATTCGCTCGGGCCATTCAATCAGTCCTGGCACGCGGATGCCCCCTTCGTAGAGGGTGCCCTTGAGCCCTCGAAAGGGTGAAACGACCAGTCCGCTCGAGGGCGTTCCGTTGTCGCCGCAATACCAGAGGAGGGTGTTCCGGTGGAGTCCCTGGTTCTTGAGGTAATCTCGGAGCTGGCCGATGGCGCGATCCATTGCGGTGATTTCGGCGTATCGTTCCCGAAGAACGTCCCTCAACGGTCGACGGACTCGCAAGCCCGTCTCGTTGGACGTCAGGGCTACCTCCCGAGCCGAGTAGGACTCGGGAAGATGATCATAGCGCGCGAGATCAGAGGGAAGACCACTATAGGGTTCATGGGGTGACCCGAACCATACGACCACGAACACGGGCTGGTCGTGATCTTTTCCGTTCCCGATGAAACGAATGGCTTCGCGGATGACGATTTCCGAGCTCTCCCCCTGAAACGGTTCGGGAGGGCCGCCATTTCGAGAGAACCAGGGATCGAGCTCAAAGAAGTTGTCGTGCGATAACCATTCGTCGAAGCCCATGGCTCCAGGGTTGGTGGGGGATTCCGCCTTGACCGGACCCACGTGCCATTTGCCGAAATGTCCCGTCCGGTAGCCGGCGGACTTGAGCAACTGGGCGATCGTCTGCTCCTCGGGTCGAATCGAATGGTTGGGGGTGAAGGTGCCGTAGCGATTGGGGTGGCGGCCGGTGAGAACGCTGCCGCGAGTGGGGGAACAAGAGGGATGGGCCGCGTAGAAGTGGTCGAGCCGGAGTCCCTCGCGGGCCATTTGATCAAGCACCGGGGTGTGGAGGTGAGGATGCCCATTATAGGCGGTTTCCTCCCATCCATGATCGTCCCCCATCAAGAGAATGATATGGGGTCGAGCCGAGATGTCTTGCCCCAGAGCGAGGATCAGGCCGAGAAAATAGAGACATCTCAGCGGGGACAGCGCCCTCGGTGCCGGGAATGAAGCCGGATGAATCATAGGACTTCCTCTGGAATCGCTCGGGTGGCCTGAATCGTTTTCGCAAGGAGCCAGAGATTAGACTGAATCGTAGCCCCAAGGGGCGCGCATCTCGCGGGCCAACCACTGATTCGCGTCCCGATCGCCAACGAATTGCTGTGTCTTTGGATTCCATTGCAAGGCTCGTCCCAAGCGCATGGAAATCACCCCGAGATGGCAGACGGAAGCCGATCGGTGCCCGATATTCACTTCGCAGATCGGTGCCTTTCTGGTCCGGGCACAGTCGATCAGGTTGGCGCGGTGATTACTACTGACGTAAAGGCGCTCGGCACTCGCTGGAAGGGGATCGGTGAGGAGGTCCGGGTCGCTGGCTTGGATGTCGCCACGGGTGACAAAAATCCATCCGTTTTCGCCCTTGAAGGTCACTCCATGTCGTTGCCCATCGTTGACGCGCCCTCCCGAGGGATTGGCGGCATCGGTGCTCTGGCAGGTATGAGTGACGCCATTGTGGTAGGTATAGTCGACCCGATAATTCGCCGCAGCGGTATATCCCCCGGGGATCATGGAGCCGATCGCCTCTCCTTTGATTGTGGTGGGGCCGCTCTGTTCCATCCCCATGCCCCACAAAGCGATATCGTTGTGGTGCGCTCCCCAGTCGGTCATTGTCCCGCCTGAATAGCTGTAAAAGTATCGGAAGGATCGATGGGTTCGTTGCTCGATGTAGGGCACTTTCGGTCGGCTTCCGAGCCAGAAGTCGAAGTTGAATGACGGCGGCACAGGTCCCATTCGAAAGGGTCCTTGCCGAGGCCCCGAGGGAAGGAAGGTATCGACATGCTTCAGTTTGCCCAGTCGTCCATTGCGAACGAGTTCGCAGGCAAGTCGGAAGCGACTGTCGCTTCGCTGTTGGCTTCCCGTTTGAAGAATTCGACCCGTCTCTTGGGCAACCTTGACGAGGTGTTTTCCTTCATCAATGGTCAGGGTGAGTGGCTTTTCGCAGTAAACATCTTTGCCCGCCCTCATGGCGGCGATCGAGACCAAGGTGTGCCAGTGGTCGACCGTTCCGCAAATGACGATGTCGATATCGGGTTGAGCGACGAGATTCCGGAAGTCCCGGAAGACTTTAGCCTTGGGATGCTCTTTCTTTGCCTGCGCGGCGTGTGCGTCATCGACGTCGCAGACCGCGACGAGATTGCCCAACCGGGCAAACTGGCGTGCATTGGCCCGGCCCATCCCGCCGCACCCCACCAGCGCAATGCTGGGTTGGTCATTGGGCGATTTAGGTTTCGAGGGTGTCGTTTGGGCAAGGCACTCCTCGACAAACCATGATGGAAGGGTGGAGGCTGCGGTGAGGGCCGCCGAGGATTGAATAAACCGACGCCGGCTCAGATGGTGATGAGATGGAGTCACTCGGGGAGTCTCGAACAAATCGGGATGGCTGACAAATGGAAACTCTCCTCAAAACGTTTAGCGGTTGTCCTCGTGCTTCTCCAGGGAGGTGGGGCCGATCGAGATGAGTCTCAACGCCTTTCCGCTTACTGGAGGGGAGCGGGGGGAGCCCTTTGCAGGCGAATAAGTGCTGACGCGATGAAGGGTTTCTGATTAGTTCATTCTCCATGCGAATGCTGTGTTGGCTGGTCTTGACCCTGCAAGTCGTTTGGGGACAGGACCGGTTTCGTTGGGAGCGTTCGTCCGAGCGTTGGAGAAGCCATCGAGGCGGGGTGCCGAGATGGGAGGAGGCACCAGTTTTCGAGCGCGACGTCTTTACCTTCGTTCGGGTGATCTATCGGTCGGATTCCCGACGATCGGGTCGAGGTTGGGGGCGAGGGGGGGGATGCTGGACGGACTATCCCGATAGTGATTTGAACTTTTCCTTTCGGTTGCAACAACTCACCGCGCTCAAGGTGGATCCAGAGGGCATCCAACTCGAGCTGACCGATCCGCGATTGTTTGATTATCCCTTCATCTACATGGTGGAGCCGGGTCGCCTCTTGTTTCGGGAATCCGAAGTGAAGGCCCTGCGGGACTATTTGACGGGAGGCGGGTTTCTCATGGTTGATGACTTTTGGGGGGAGGATGAATGGGACAATTTTTACCATGAGATCAAACGGGTCTTTCCCGATCGGGAGCCGATCGATCTGACCATGGAACACCCCATTTTTAATCTGGTTTTTCCACTCAATGAAACCTTGGATAAAGTGCCTCAGATTCCTTCGATTCGTCAGGCGCAGCGGGGCCGTTACGAGGGGCGAACCTGGGAGCGTTGGGATGCCCAGGAACCGCATTATCGAGTGATCCAGAATGACCAGGGACGAATCATGGTGATGATCTGTCACAATACCGACTTAGGCGATGGATGGGAACGGGAGGGGGAAGACGAGTGGTATTTTCGTGAATTCTCTGAAAAAAAAGCCTATCCCCTGGGAATCAATATCATTCTCTACGCCATGACCCACTAAGGGGTCGTCCATTGGAAGGGGCTCATTGAGGTGGCGTCCCCGCCGGGTCGGTCAACGCCTTCCGGAGGAGGTCTGAGACCCAGACGGCTGGGAAACGGAGGCACCGAGAGCCAGGGAGATCAGAGGCCTGAAACCCTGGCGGTGAATTCCTCCCTTTTGCCCTGATCGAACGAATTGCCTCAAGTGATCAATCGACGGATTGAGGCCGGCACTCTTCTCAAGGGAATCGAGCAGACGCATCAGCTCTGAACTGGCGTAGCTCTCAGTGGCTTGTTTTAGTTGAGGGGATAGGTTGGGCTGTAATTGGTGAGCAAGCGTTAAGGCCAGCGATCCATTCGGAACGAGGAAGGCGTCAAAACCGTGCGGTTCTATCGGTTCACGAAGTAACTCCCTTTTCTCTGCAAGGTCTTCGGCGATCGCTTCCAGGTCCAGCATCAATCCTGTTGGAGTCGATGGTGGTGTCGGCCATGGTTTCTCCAGTGGTCATCGCTGGCGGAATGTTCCGAGAAAGCTGGTTGTGTGATTAAGGATAGTGAGGACTTTGTGTCATGGATCGAGCGGTGATCCCCTTTGCCAAACCAGCGGCAAGGCGTGGGCCGCCTCGAGCATTGGAGTCCAAGTCGGACGCTTTCAAGAGGCCTTAAAACGGGGTGGATGGGCAAAGTGGGGATTGATTGATTCTGTTGGGAGGATCGAATCGAAGATGGCAATTCATTGTCTCCTCTGGGGGCTTTGTGGTATTGGTGGTCGGGATCTGTAAAATCGTTTTCCCATGACCATCGAACCACAACAGGCAACGGGGGTTCCTCTCCTAGGGGGTGTCTTACTTTCGCTGGCATGCGCTGCTGGCGTCACCGCGGACATTGTGCCGGCGCAGGATGCGCCCCAGCCAATGACACCCGCTGAGAGCCTTAGCCGCATCCATCTTCCCGCCGGCTTTGAGATGTCCCTGGTGGCCAGCGAGCCCCAGGTGCAGGATCCGTCGGGGATCGCGATCGATGAATGGGGACGGCTTTTTGTGTGCGAACTTCACGGCTACAACATCGAGGGGCATTTGGATGTGCAGGAACTCAACAAGACGGGCGAGCTGGATCGGACGGTGCGCCGGATTCGTTGGGAATTCATGGGCGGCAAGATTGCCAGGGAGGCCGAGCGCCACCAGTATGGAGTGGTTAAACTGTTGAGCGATCAGGATGGGGACGGTGTGATGGATGCTGCCGAGGTGTGGGCCGATGATCTCCCCCCTTGTTATGGCTTGATCCCGGCGAGGGGCGGCATCATCGCAGTCGCCGCTCCCGACATCGTTTTTTTGGCGGATCGCGACCGGGACGGTCGAGTCGATCACCGAGAGGTGCTCTACACCGGGTTTCGGGTTCGGACGATCGAACGGGGAATCAATAATCCTCGGTGGGGCGTCGACAACTGGATTTATGTGGGAGGAGGAGGGGAAGGCGGCACGATCACCGGGCCCCATCTCCCTCAACCGGTTCAATTGGGCACGACCGATTTTCGCATCAAAGCCGATGGCTCGGCGCTCGAGCCTGTCACGGGCCGGGTGGGCACATTCGGAATGACGCTGAATGATGTCGGAGATCGGTTCCCTTCATCGGGCGGCACCCCGGTCGTCTACGCATTACCCATCCCCTTTCGATACCTTGAAAGAAACCCTCATGTGGCCTCGCCGTCAATGAATCACCGGGCCTCCTCCTACCATCGGGGGTATCGGCTCAGTGAGCCGCACCCCTGGCGGGTTCGGAGACAGAAAGATCCCCAGTGGGTGAAGTTCTACGGCGCTCGGGAAACGGACAGTCATTATTTCTCAGGAGGTTGCAGCGGCGAATTCTACGGCGGCGGCAGTTTCCCGACCTCGTTTCAGGACAGCCTTTTCTACTGTGAGCCATCCCTCAACATCATTCATCGCGCGGTCGTGAAGCGTGATGGAAACGGCTATGTTGCTCGTCGAACGGCGGGCGAGATCGAGTCTGAGTTTTTGGCGTCCACCGATCAGTGGTTCCGGCCGATGAGCCTCAGATTTGGTCCGAGGGGAGGGATGTTTGTCGTCGATATGTATCGAGAAATCATCGAAGACTACTCCGCCATTCCCAGGTTTCTTCAACAACAATATGGACTGAACCGGGGAAGTGATCGGGGCCGGATTTGGCGATTGGCGCCGGCCGGGGACGATTCGAGGAGGCCTCCACGGCGGGAGACGCCACCGGCGGACCTGGATGGTGTGGCGCTCGTTCAACGGCTTTCGGATCCGGAACACTGGTGGCGCACGACCGCGAGGCGTTTATTGGTGGAACGCGGCGGAGCAGAAGGGGAGGTGATCGAGAGGATGGAAACCATGGTGCGTCGTGATCTGTCGGCCCGAGGCGTTCTGTCGGCGCTTTACGCATTGGAGGGATTGAATGCGGTTGGAAGGCAGAGTCTTCGGTTGGCCTTGAAGAGTCGTTTTTTTGAGGTGCGGGTGCAGGCGCTTAGGCTTGCCGAATCGTGGCTTCACGATCCGGGAATCCGAGCCCAGGTCACTGCCCTGGTCGGCGATCCCGATCCCCGGGTTCGATTGCAGTTGGCCTTGACCCTCGGCGAGTTCAGCGATCGGGAAGGGGGGAACGCCCTCTATCATTTGATCGAGCAATCGCTCGATGACCGATGGATGGACGCCGCGATTCTGAGTTCAGCCAGCCGGTGGGCGGAAGATTGGGTGATGAAGCTCCTGGAAACCGAGGCTTCGGAGGGCAACCGGGAAGCCCTCTTGCGGCCCTTGATTGCGACGGTAACCGCTGAAGGGCGGGCCGAGGCGCTGGAGGCCATTGTCGATCGTTTGGTTCGGAGTGGTATGGGGCGCCAAAGCAACGGTCTCCGAGGGGTGTTGGACGGACTCTCAAACGAGGATGGGAATCAGGTCGGCACTCCGAGGCTTTGTCTTCGGATCGAGGCGCTGATTGAGAGCCGGCACCCCTTAGTCCGTGAGCTGGCCGCCCGCATTGCCGTCCAATTGGATCAGATCAACCCTTCGGTTTTGGAGAAGGCCTTTTCGAGCGCGATCCAAATGAGCACCGATCGGGCGCAAGCCGAATCCGATCGACTCCATGCCCTTCGTCTCTTGGCGAGCGCTCCAGCCGATGCCGTCGCGCCGGTGATGGCGCGGCTATTGGTCCCGGCGGAGTCGCCGGCCATTCAAGCCGGAGCGCTGGCGGCGGCGGAGTCCTTGGGAGGATCACGACCTGCTGCGGTCGTCTTGTCCGCATGGAGGGGCCTGAGTCCCCTCTTGCGGTCTCAGGTGCTTCGTTATCTCTTCTCTCGGGATGATCGGTTGCCCGCACTGCTGGACGCCCTGGAATCGGGCCAGGTGCCAATGACGACCCTCAACGGGCAACAGAGATCCCGATTGAAGTCGATCCAAGACCCAGGCTTTCAGTCCCGATTGAAGGAGCTGCTCACCGTGGAAGAGGGGGCCTCGGGAGGTCCTGCGATGAGTCGTTTTCAGGCGGCTCTCGGTCAAGAAAGCAACTTCGACCGTGGCAAGACTGTTTTTCAGGAGGCTTGCGCCAGCTGTCATCGAGTGAAGGATGTCGGCATGGATGTGGGGCCCTCGCTCGCATCGGTCGTGGCGAGGCCCGATGAGGCGTTGCTTCTCGATTTGCTGCGGCCCAATGACAAAGTCGATCCCGCCTATCGCCAGTATCAGGTGACGACAAGATCGGGTGAGACGTTTTCGGGCATCCTCTCGGCGGATTCCGCCACTAGTGTCACACTACGGGCGGCGCAGGGCCTGGAGCAAACGGTGTTGCGAGAGGATATCGAGGCGTTGATGGGGTCGGAACTCTCGCTGATGCCGGATAATTTCGGAGATCTTCTGTCGCCGGACGATGTGGCTCATCTTTTGGCGTTTCTCCGAATGAGTTTTGCTCAGGGGGCGGCGACCGATGACCCCTGAGGGGTTTGTGAGGGGGGCAAGCAGCATCGCCTCCTTGATGAAATGATTGAGTCGTTGAGTCGGAAACGGGGTGCTCCCGGCCTGCTC
>DEAY01000422.1:0-5388 GCA_002348345.1 Verrucomicrobia bacterium UBA2970 | reverse complement strand
TTCATTAACCCAAGAATCGTCGGGGCGATGTCCGCCAGTCGGCCGTCCGCCTTGAGTTGAAGGTCCCGGCAGGCGGATCCGTAGAGGACGACCTCGACCGGGTTGAGGGTATGTTGGGTGTGGGGTGCATCGGCTTCGGGGTTCCACATCTGATCGCTGTTTCCGTGATCGGCGGTGACCACCGCTCTTCCCCCCACTTGATCAATGGCAGCCAGCAAGGTGCCGAGGCATTGGTCGACCACCTCACAGGCCTTGGTTGCGGCTTCCAGGCTTCCCGTATGACCGACCATGTCCGGGTTGGCAAAATTGACGAGAATAAACGCATACTTCCCCGAGAGGATGGCGGCTTCGGTTTTTTCGCAAACCTCGGAGGCGCTCATTTCTGGCTTGAGATCATAGGTGGCTACGTCCTTCGGACTGGGCGCCATCGCCCAGTCCTCCCCGGGGAAGGGATCATCGCGGTAGTCGTTGAAAAAGAACGTGACGTGCGGATATTTTTCAGTCTCGGCGCAGCGGAATTGAGAGAGGCCCTTCTGGCTGACGTAGTGCCCCAGCACATTCACCATTTTGGGGGGCTTGGGAAAAATGACGTTGGGGCAGAGACCCTTTTCATATTCGGTCAGTGTCGCATAGTGGATGTTGAGTTTCTTGCCGCGATCAAAGCCATCGAACTCATCGTTGATGAACGCTCGGGTCAATTCCCTTGGCCGGTCGCCCCGGAAATTGAAGAACAGCACACTGTCCTGGTCTTGAATCTTGCCGACGGGATGACCCGAATCGTCGAGAATCTGGGTGGGAAGGACGAACTCGTCGCTGTTCTGGGACTGGCTCAGCGGGTTGGCGTAGTAGTGTTGGATGGCCTCGGCGGCGGAGGATGCCGTCCGTTCGACGTTCCGGCCGGTCAAGCAATTGTAGGCCAGCTCAACCCGATCCCAGCGATGGTCGCGATCCATCGCCCAGAACCGCCCCGAGATCGAAGCGATCCGCCCGACGCCGATTTCGAGGCACTTTGCCGAGAGCTGGTCGAGAAAACCGGCGCCGCTTTTTGGGGGCGTGTCCCGTCCATCCATGAAGGCGTGAACCAAAACGCGCTCGATTCCCGCCTCCTTGGCCAGTTGGAGAAGGCCGTAGAGATGGGGGAGCATGGCGTGGACGCCGGCGTCGGATGCGAGGCCCATCAGGTGAAGGGCGCTGGCGTTTTCCTTGACGTGCGCGAAGGCTGCCTGGAGCGCTTGGTTCTTGGCGATGGTTCCGGAGGAAAACGCTTTGTCGATTCGAACGATTTCTTGATCCACGATTCGTCCGGCTCCAATGTTCTGGTGGCCAACCTCGCTATTGCCCATGACCCCGGCGGGAAGTCCGACGTCCAGTCCGCAGGCACGGATCTCAGTTCGAGGCCAGTCTTGGGAGAGGGCATCGGAATGCGGCGTGGCCGCCAGGTTGATCGCATTGAACGAGTTGTGATCGGAGTTGTGATTGACTCCCCATCCATCCCGGATCACCAGCATGACCGGTTTTATCTCCATAGAACTCATCGCTCGAAAGGGGGCGAGTGTGGAGTGGCCAAGGAGAGTGTCAAGCGATTACCGACATGCTTCCTCGGGACCTGGCACGGGGCGAGTCAGGGCGGATCTTCTTGGGCGGGGTTTTGGGGGGAGAGAGCGACAAACCAGAGCCTGAACCATGAAATAGCAGAGGATCGTCGCTCTTCTCCAGATTTCCCTTGCAACTAGCGGATTGCGAGGATTGCGAAGCACTGGGTGTGCCAGCGGCGAGGGTGCGGTTATGTTTTTTAAGGGAGAATCCCCGTGAGAGGGTTGAGTCACGATTTGGACTGTTTTCTTCCCCTCCTTCAAACGGGTGACATCAACCAATTGGCGGATCACAGAAAGTCAATGAGGGGCCTTTGATTGTCTTGAAGGCATCACAGAGGTGGGTCGTTTTTTTCGTAGACGTGGAGACGGTATTCAACCGCTCCCATCCGGTAGGCCAACCAGAGACGGATGGCGTTGAGGCCAACGGCGAGTTCCCTCGAACCCACGGGGAGGGATTCCCGGGCTTTGAAGAATCCGGAGGGGATGTGCCGCAATGAGCGGAGAAAGAGGTGGCTCCAGGTTCGACGGACATGGGGGGTGAGATCCTCGGTAATGATCGTTTTGAGACCGGCTCTTTGGGCCCACCGATGCAGTTCGGTTGCCATCGCGAGGCTCGGAATCCGGGCGGTTTGGCAAAGGGGCTGCAGGAGCCACTTCCGGCATCGGTCAGCACCTGTCGGGGTCACGACCAGATCGGTCATCACGAGCCTGGCTCCTGGTTTGAGTTCGGTTGAGACCTTTTGAAAGAACCATTTTTTGTTGGCGAAGTGGCTGAACGATTCTAACGCCAGGACGCCATCGAATGAGGGTTTGGGGAAGATCCAATTGAGGTAGTCGCCAAACCGAAGTTGGACCCCACCGGCTTCCCTGCTGTCTCTCCCCAAGTCGAATTGGTGCCGGGATACCGTGATCCCGGTGACGTGACACGAGAAACGGTGATTCAGATACCGGCCGGTCGCTCCGTATCCGCATCCGATATCCAGCAGGCGATCGGTTTTACGAATCCGCAGCCAATCGGTGGTCAGATCGATCAGGCGGGTGACTGCGGCGTCGACGGAACGTGTCTGTCGCGTCCAATAGCCGTGGTGGAGATGACATCCCCAGAGAAGACGATAGGCAAGATCCAGCTGATCATAGTAGTCCCCAATCTCCTGGGGCGTCATCGATTCGGGGGCCACGATCATTCGGCTCGCTTGGCGACTTTGTCCCAGGGGTGGGTGGCTTTTGGCAGCGCGGCCAGGCGGGTGCGTTCGTGGGCCTCCCGGCGGGCCAGTTCGACCGGAGCAAGGGTGCTCGGTGCCGGACAGGGGATGATTTCAGAGGCAGGGAAGGCAATCCGAAAGTAGTAAACCGCTCGCTCGATGTGAAAGTCCGAGGTCAGGAGGAGAATGCGCCTGGGCGCCGGTTGGCCCAGTGTGGCGGCGGCGCTTTGGGCGTCTTGTTCGGTGTAGCCACTGATCGCGTTGGGGTAAAACGGTTCGGCCGGCAGCCCCCGGCGAACGAGGGCCCCTTTCATAAGATCACCGTGCGCCTTGGTTGCGGTATTGAAGTGTTGGCCCCAACCGCCGGTGGTAAGAATCCGACTATCAGGGTGTTTCCAAAAAGTTCGGACCGCCTGTTCGCATCGGTCGAGCGACATTTGCGAAAGTTGACCGTCGGGCTCATTACTGCCTCCCAAGACCACGAGCACCGTTTCGTTGCGGGTGTCTCCCGACGTGTTCATACACGAGAGTCTGGCCAAAAGGCTCAACGGGGTCGAGGGTGAGATGAATCGAGATGCCTTTGCGCTTGTTCCCGGGGCGGGGGCAGAATTAAATCATCGAATGATGGATGGGGGAGATCGGGCACCTTTTTTGTCAGGTGTCCTGGAGGGATTCTACGGTCGGCCGTGGTCTCATGAACAGCGGCAGCGCCTCTTTGTCTGGATGAAGGCCTGGGGGCTCAACACATACTTCTATGCGCCTAAGGATGATCTGAAACATCGGGCGGATTGGCGCTCGTGTTATGCGTCGGATGAATTGACGGTATTGGAATCCTTGGTCCGCGAATGTCGCGGCAAGGGGCTTCGGTTTGTCTACGGCCTCGGGCCGGGGCTGGATATCATCTACAGCTCGGAGGGGACCCGGGAGACCTTGCTCAAGCGCTTTCGCCAGTTGGCGGGGATCGGGGTGACTGATTTTTCGCTTCTCTTTGATGATATCCCCGACACCATGCTGGCGCAGGATCGGGCCGTGTTTGATTCCTTTGCCGATGCCCAAGCGACGCTGAGCAACGAGATATGGTCCGTCTTGAGAAGCGAGTGCGGCGGGGAACGATTCCTCTTTTGTCCAACGCCCTACTGTGGTCGCATGGAGCGAGCGCAACTGGGAGGGAAGGGTTACCTTGATCGCTTGGGCGAGCGACTCGACCCGTCGATCGATATCTTCTGGACGGGACCGGAAATCATTTCCTCATCGATCGCTGAAGACCACCTTGCGGCTTTGGCGCAAACGTTAAGGCGTCCGCCTCTGATCTGGGATAATTTACACGCCAATGACTATGATTTGCGGCGGCTCTACACGGGGCCCATTTCGGGGCGTCCTCTCGATCCCAAGAAACATATGGCGGGAATCCTCATCAATCCCAACTGTGAATTCGAGGCGAATTTTGTGCCGATCTACAGTCTTGCCCACTACGTTCAACAAGGGGCGGACTATTCGCCGCCACGAACGTTTGAGTCCGGGTTGGAGGCATGGATGGAACAGTTCGGAGGGGTGGGTGAGCCGTGGACGAAGGAGGAGGTTCAATTGTTGGCATCACTCTACTATCTCCCCTTTGCCGACGGACCCGATGCCTCCCGACTGTTGAGCGATCTGAGATCGATCGTTCAGAACGGGACGGAGGCTAGCCATACGGCGCGAAGTCGATTTGATGAGTGGCGTCAGCGGATTCATTCGATCGCCCTCAAACTGACTGAGCTCGAGAACCGGGACTTGTTCTATACCTTTAACCGCCAATGGTGGGAGATTCGGGAGGAAATGGATTTGATCGCCCGTTTCCTGGACCATCGGCAGGCGCATCCCGGTGAATCGATCCTGCCTCGATCTCCGGAACATTTGCCAGGCACCTATCGGGGGGGGGCGATCCGCGTGATGCAAAGTCTGTTGGAAATGAATGCGGACGGAAGCTTTGAAGGGGGAAGGCCAGTGGATGTCTGATTCAGCCTTTCGTCTTCGAGACTACCGGGAGGGGGACGAAGCGGCGGCATTTCACGTCTGTATGAAGACGGGTGATCATGGCGGCGATGGAGAGCCTTTTTTTCGCGAGGATCCGGACGCCTTGGGACGGATCTACGTGGCCCCCTATGTCCGTTTCGAGCCCGACCTCGCGGTTTTTTTGGAGGATGACGAAGGGGTCTGTGGATATGCCTTGGCGGCGCGGGATTCCAAGTCCTTTTATCGGCGCTATGATCGGGAGATTCGGCCCGGCCTAGTCTCCCGGTTTCCCCGGCCCACGGGAGACCCCAAGACGTGGAATCGGATCGAAGAAACCTACGGGCTCTATCATTCGCCGGACTATTTTGTGCCCGAGCCCTATGAGCAATATCCTGCCCACCTTCACATTGATCTCCTTCCGCATGCCCAGGGGGAGGGATGGGGTCGGCGCATGATCGGGGCATTGCTCGATCGGTTGCGGCGATGCGAGGTCGCGGGCGTTCATCTCGGGATGAGCGGATCGAACCGGGCCGCCTACGGATTCTACCGGCATCTTGGATTTGAGGAATTGACGCGAACCGGGGCGCCCGCCGATGAAT
>DEAY01000245.1 GCA_002348345.1 Verrucomicrobia bacterium UBA2970 | reverse complement strand
TCAAGCACGCTGAGCCCGCCACTCCAGCCCCCCAACCCGATCATTGTGAGCCCGAAAAGAATGGCCCCTCCCAACGCGATGAATCGGTCCAGGGGCGCGGCTGCAAGGACCTCCGACATCTTCAATCCGTACCAGCGGGCATAGACCCCCGATTTCAGAACATCGCCTCCTGCGGCTCCAAAGACAAAGGTGTGAAAGCAATGCCCCATCATCGTCCCCCTCAATGTTGCCCCGGGATGGACCACATTCCCTCCCAACCGGAGCATCAGATGCCAGCGCCAAGCCCCAAAAAGGATTCCCAGCCCGAAAACACTGATCGCCACCAACAGCCCCCCCCAATCGGCCTCCCGGATGACCTCCCAGAGCATCGGAAGGTCCAACCGGTTCACGATCGCCGTCAAAAGCGCCACCGATATGAGAACCGTTGTTCCTCTCGTCATCCATCCTTTCCCATGCTCCGCCCGAACCACCTGCGGATGTTGGCGGCAAGCTCGATGGCAATCCAGTCTCAATTCCGCTCCTCTCACGGCACCAACGGCTCGTTCCAGAAAGCTATTGCTTTTTGACATCCCTGTGATCGAATGCGGGAAACGGAGACAAGACCATGACGACAGTGAACGAAACCGCCATCCAACTCAAAGTGCGAGAACTTTGCGAAACCATCGTCGCCCAACCCGAGTTCTCGCGGATACGCAAACGGGTGGATGCCTTCATGGCTGACGACGCCTCAAAATCACTTTACCAGACGGTCGTGGAACAAGGAGACACGCTTAACCAAAAGCAGCACGCTGGGGAAGCCCTCGACGAAACCGCCGTCGCCGGTTTCGAACGCGATCGACAGGCCTTGTTCGGCAACCCGATCGCGAAAGGATTCTTGGATGCTCAGGAAGAAATCCACAACATCACTCAATCCGTCAATCGTTCCGTATCAAAGACCTTCGAGCTCGGACGGCTCCCCACCCCGGAGGATTTGAACGAAGGGGGATGCGGTGAGGGGTGCGGATGCCACCACTGATCCTGGCGTCCAGCTCCCGTCACTCGCCAGCAGTGAGCTCGGCTCTTTCGGTCCTGGGCCAGGAATCGTGCTTAAAATGACTTCAGACGTTGGAGAGCATGGGGGCTTGAAAACAATGGCCCCTTCGCTCGGTTGACCGTCCGCCGGCGACCCACTGAGCACTATTTCAGATAAACTGGGCCGTTGTAGATCTCGTTGGGAATCGGCGAACTGTTGACAATTTTCCAGCTTTGCGTCCACTTGGCGGATTCCGCGCTACCCCCAAAGTGTCCCACCACAGCGCTTCCGGGAAGATTCGCCATTTCGGGTCGATTCAAGTCCCCCTTCGTCCACCAAACGGTCAAACCCGAGTGACGAACGGAGAGTCCGTTTTGAGCATTTCCCGGAGGCGGCACGTTGGAAGCGTCATTGAAATTAAACGGATTCATCTCATTCTGTTCCCACAATTGCCAATCGGTGGCCTGGAAATTGGTCAATTTGTAGGTCTTGCCATCGGGTGAGAGCGATGCCTTCCCGATGTTGTTATAGCCCCCAATCGTTCCATTCCAACAATAGGACGTTAACTTCACCGGTCGGGCCATCCACAGGTCTCGCAGTTTCCCCTTCTTCGATCCCGAGACATCCTTGGGACATCGCAACACCTTGTGTGTCGTGAGATAAGGCCCCAATTGACTGATTCGAAAGAACGCAAGCTGACGCTCGAACGCCTCGGAATCCACATCCTTACCCGCTGCGGAACCTGGAGTTCCGGGCATTCCGGGGAGCCGTCCGGCATTCTTAGTCGCGTAAACCCAGTTGTCTGGCCCACTGAGATTGCCGCCCCACGATGGGTGGGCGAGATGATCCTCGTTGTCCCCCGCATAAAGGATGCTCGCCAACAGCACCTGTTTGACGTTATTCAGATCCAAAGTGAGCTGCGCCCGGTCCTTGGCACGAGTCAATGCCGGCAGAAGCATTCCCGCCAGAATCGCGATAATGGCGATCACGACGAGGAGCTCGATCAATGTGAAGGCCAACCGAGGTCGATCAGAATCCGACGGAAAGAATCGTTGGGGCTTTTTCATATCTCAATCTAAATGCCGGTCGAGCTTAGACTCGCACTTTTTTCGCTTTTACAGGAACTCAAACGCACCGACAACCCCGAAATCCCACGGCATTTCCGACGCGCCCTCACCAGAGACGGCATCCCAAGGGAGTGATGACCTCCCCTTCAACTCCCGGAAACACTTCAACCGAGGTCATCCTGCTGCTGGCGTCAAACCCTCATAACCGGAGAAGAAGCACTGAGAGGCAGCCCTTAGCAAACCTATCAAAGTCCGTGCCATCTCGCCCCCGAATCCAGGGCGACGCTCATGGGACACTCTTGCCCATGGGAGTCTCCATAAACTCGACTGCCTCCTGGCAGCATAAGCATATCGCAGGGTCAACGGTTCGAATCGAACAGATGAAACAGTAGTAATACAGATCATGAACCACTCCATCCTTCACCGATTTGATCGTCACCACATCAAGGAGACGACTCTTCGGCAGCACCCGGACCGACAGGATCAACTCCCGTTCTCTAACGCGGGGATCAACGAAAATCGCCTCCGATAGCTTCGTTCGGAGAAGAGTGTAGAGTTCCCCTTCCTTCGTCTTGAAGCCGTAGAGAGGAAGGTGATTCGTAGGCAGATGAGTACCGAAGTTACGGTGCATCTCCTCTGCCAGACAAACAACCCGTCCCTGAAGCGCCTGCTTTGGGACCGCCGACAAATCTCGTCCCTCGGATTCGGCGCTGGCATTCCCCCAAGCACCAAACGTCGTCCAGGCGATGAAAATCAGCCACCCACAATAAAAAACTCTCCTCTCCTTCAGTCCTCGCCTCATGGTTCGGATCCCTCTCCTTGAGACCGTCGAGACTCCCTGACTTTCTGCATCAAATCGACCACAACCCCGGGCTTCTTCAGGTCGAAGTCCTCTCGTTCGATTCGCCGAGGTTCATCGTTGTTCTGCCGGTCCGCATCAGCGGACTGGACAAGCGAGTCCAACTCAATTCGGGAAACCGCCCGGTCCAAAATCAGCAGTCCGGCAATCCACTGACTATCGTCACGCCAGATCTCAGGAGAAAACTCCCGCATCTCCTGGGATCCGTTCTCGTAACGAATCTTGATGAGGATGGGCATCCCAACCCCTCCCCAGGACTGCCCGAACAATCCTAGAACACGTAATCTGTTGTTCATGACATCGTATTCTTACCGTTCCACTCCAACACAAGTGATTCCGAGAGGAAAGGAATTACCACCCCAAAGCCCTATTGAAACAAAACGGATGACAACGGCAATCACAAGGAATCCCGATGGATCAGAGGGGTATGGAAGAAGGCCCACCGGGACAGGAGCTGCGCAACACGGTTCCTCCCAG
>DEAY01000077.1 GCA_002348345.1 Verrucomicrobia bacterium UBA2970 | reverse complement strand
CGGCCACGTGGAATTCTTTCGATTCCCCGAGGAGGCTCCGAGCTGGATCTGGAGCCCCGCACCCGACTCGGAGTTTGATTGGTGGTGATTGGTGGTAAGAGGGACTTCAATGTCCTCTTTCTGCTGAAGTTTTCCTGGGGCACTTCCGACCCTCCATCAAAGGACTACCCCAAAGAACCAGGGCCAGGGACAACGCAGAGCCAGACCCTCTAAGAGACCCTGTCTCTCGCCGACTCCATGGGGCCCATTCAATCAGCCGCTCCAAAAAAAGGCAGGTTCTCCCCTCGCAGGAGGAGGCCGTCAACCACCGGAACCGGCGAGGCAACATCAATTGGACGGTGTCTTGGAAAACTGACCTACCAACGAACCGCGGCCCATGTCGGCTCCACCGCCACCACCTCGCCACGATCGCGGAGTATGGAGACATTGCCCGGCCGGCCGCTGGCGTCGGGACGAAGGCCCCGATTTCATGATGCTCCGACAATCGGCGGGTCGCCATCACATCTCCCGAACCGCTCAGACGGATGCCCACCAGCTTGCCCCCACCTTAAGTCACAACCGCCACGTCGCCGACGATCACCGGTAAGGCAACCGCCTCCCCGTCGCTTTTAGAGCGGAGTTGAACCCTTCGCAGATCCAAAGGATCGCCCTATTCACAGCCGGACGGTCGGTTAATCATTCCGCTCCCGGGACCACAATGGTCTCGTTTCCTTGATGATCAACCAACCAATGCGTCGGGTCGCTCTGATCGTTTTCGATCGGCGTCTCATCGGTCCGACCGATCTTCCAAAGAGCGCCCTGGTTGGTTGATCAAAGGCAGCCAAATCTCCTTCTCGATCGTGCATCACCGCAAAGATCACAGTCTTCGACGTCACCACCGGCGAACTTTCAATCCCTCAATAAAAGGGATCCGATCCGTAGGGATCCTTGAACTTGGTTTTCCAGCGGAACTTGCCTTGGTGGTCGCGCCCAGCTACTGCACCGCTTTTGAAGGAGACGTCGATTCCGCTCGCGTCCCTGCCCGAAGATGGATTCGAACCCAACCCGTTCCGATGTTCGCCTGCACGCTGCGGTCCGACAGTCGTCTGCTATTGAACCTGAAGTCCCATGAGATTTCCATGGCCGCATCGCTCTCCTTGAGAGGCGAGGTGAGGACAATCGGCTCATTGAACATGGTCGGCGTAGAGCAGCCCTTTGCCGGCAGCGCCCGTTACCATCCAACCTTCCTCCCCTCGGACCAGTGAGCGGCAAGATGATCAGAATTCAACGGGCAAGACCAGGATCCCGGCTTGAGCCGTTTGATGATCAATCCCTCGCCGATCGCGCCACTTTGATCACAGGAAATCAATCAGAAGCAACGGCTCTCGAAGAAAACCAAACGAGTGCCATTCGGATTCCGACGCGCCTTCCATTCCAAATCCTTCTCGAACCGGTTCCTCGGTTGCCCAGCGAGGGACGCCTCTGAAGACACGATCTCTCTTCTTTCAATTTCCGCTTCTGGGCGTCATCCGGCTTCGCATTACTGAGAGGGGGAATCCCCCGATCGATCCCCCCCGCGAATCCGAAATGCCGATCTAAAAAAGAATCCAAAAAAAAGAGGCAGGGGGAATTCCCCCTGCCTCTGCAATCGATACAGCAATGACCTTACTGGGCGATGTAGAACATCGCTGGCCCATCCGGCGTGATCGTCGCCGGAGAACTGGCTCCTGCGACATCAGAATAAGGCCCAGTCACCGTGTCTGCAGCCTTGAGGGTTCCGGTATACTCGATGACCAGATTCCCGCCCTGAGTCGAGAATCCCACAATCGCACCTGGCACTGCCGGTTCCGGCTCAACCGGAGCCAACTCCCCTGATGTCACTCGAATATTGTCAAACGAAACGATTTCGTTCCACCAGGTGGTGACAGCCTCGATCCGAAGGTTGATTGACTTGACCCCCGCCGGAATCGGATAGGAAATATCCTGGAGCGCCAGTCCCAGACGCGTCGGGTTGGACGGGTTGGTCGTGACATCGTTGAAGTATTTGTCGTCACCGCTGGGAGCCGTGAACCAAATGAGGGGTTCATCGCTATCATCGATAAAGACCTTAAAGTAGTCACCCGTTTCGAAATCCAGGAAGGTGGCACCCATCGCAATTGTCAGATGCACATTGTCCTTCCCACTGATGTCGATCGGATCATTCCAGGTGATCATCTTCGGACTCCCTCCGCCATCGTCTCCCGTAAACTTGTTGAGGGCCGATCCCGAAAAGAAATGATCGCCTTCATATCCACCGAAGGGGCCCCCACCGAACACGGCTCCGCCGTCCTCAGGTGCCTCAAGCGCCATCGTAAACGGGGTCTGGACTTCTTCCGGAGGGAGATCAGGCACGTAAGTCTCCACGGTGATATCCCCGTCGAGCTTGACGTGGGCACTGGTCCCCGAAACCAGATCGTAGGTCTCTTCCTTCACCGGACCCGAGCCGCCTCCCTTTTCGAGCGCCACCAGAAACTCCGCCCCGAACTCATCCGCGGCGTTGAACGAGACCCACTCGAAGTCGTACGAACCTGCGGAAGGGAACTCCACATCCCTCTGCTTTGCATACTGCCATCCTCCACGCCGGTCCAAGGTGCTGATCGTGTCATCGTCATCGATTCCATCCTTGTCCAAGTCAATCCGCAGTCGGGAACCATCCGCTCCCCCGATCGCAAGAGACACAACCCCCTTCGAGGCCTCGATCTTGCCGGTGGCCCGAACCGCAAATCCACCATCAGGATCCCCGGCTATGGGATTGTCCCAATCGAAGAATTCGATCTGGCTCGCCGGCGAAAGCGAATTCACGATGTCGGCTACGGAGATCGTCGTCCGGGAGACCCCTGTATTGGGAGTCGTTCCGTCGAACAGCGCATCGGCCGCCTCAAGATCCAGGACCGACGCCGAGACTGATCGCACAAACGCAGCCACAACCGTAGATCCACCCGGAAGCTCGGTTCCCAGGGTTTGGAAGGTGTTTTCGTTTTTGACAAAGGTGAATTCACCACTTTGGCCACCGGCTGAAGGATGGTCGGGAGATGTGATTCGCACACCGGGCAACTCCGTCGTCAATGGCGTCCCGATGCTACTCAGCAACTCATCATCCAAATCGCTTGAATTGTAGTGGAGTCCCGGCACCTTGTAGTTGACGAAGCGGCTGGTGGCACCACCGGAGTAGACATACATATCAATGCCAGCAGGGTCAGGCAAGTCGCCACCGGGATCTTCCTCGACGGTGTGGCCTTTCGATTCTAAACGACTGGAAAACGCCTGGTCACCGTCCCCCCCCATTCCCGAGTAGAGGATCGTCGCTTTGCTCTTACCTCTCAGCAACCATTCCACAACGGCATCGAAATGGGTCCAAAATTCATCGGTGATATCGTCCGAGGAAATCTGCGAGCCCCAAGCCATCACGATGCGACGCTCCGGGGTGGGTGCCGGGACTCCCACAAAAGACGGCCGCCCGTCCGCAACCCGGGTCCAATAAACAG
>DEAY01000343.1 GCA_002348345.1 Verrucomicrobia bacterium UBA2970 | reverse complement strand
TTTCATTCCGATTGTACCTCCATAGTTCTTTACCCGTAACCTTATCGATTGCCAGCACATAGGACTGGAGCTCGTGATCGATGATCACGACAATCGTTCCGCCAAACAAAGCCGGCGAGCTGCCTTCCCCCAGGGAATCTTCAATCGCCAGCGCTCCCAAATCCGCCTTCCAGACCAAACGCCCTTCGAAGTCATGGCAGAACAGGCCAAAGGTCCCAAAGTAGGAATACAGCAAGCGCCCATCGGTTACGGGCGATGCCGAAGCGAAACCACCCTTCCAATGATGGCCTTGGTGCGGCATGCCCTGGTTCACAATCCGCATCCAGTGTTGTTCTCCTGTGTTTCGGTCGAGACAAACGATGGCAAAACGTTGTGGCTTCCACGTTTTGACCACACGAGGATGATCATTGATCCGGGGTGTGTCATCCGGAATGCGTTTCGGGATAGGAAGTTCTTCCTCTTGTTCAATTGCCGTGAGAATAAAGATTCGCTCACCCGAGACGATCGGCGTGGCCCAACCCGCTCCGGGTATCGGGACTTTCCAACGGATGTTTTTTGTCTCACTCCAATGGGTCGGCGGGTTTGCGTCTGGAACAATTCCGTTCCAATTGGGACCGCGCCATTGCGGCCACTCGTGACCTCCTCGGGGGAGGGGTGGTTCGGCGATTAGGTTGGTGGAGAGCAGGAGGAATGCTAGCAGGTGTCGGCCGGGTTTGAGCATTTTCAGGGCTCGGTGGGGATTTGGACGGGATTGGGGGGTGGGTTTCGTTTGCGGGGGATTTGTTGACGCTAGCGAGGGGAAGCTGAAATCTCCTTCACTGCCACCCATTCGATTCCATCCACGAGATGCTGAATGAACTCAGGCTGGTGGAAGTTCTCTGCGTAGTGGCCCATGTTCGTGTACCACACTCGGCCACCCGCATACTCGTGGCACCACGTGACGGGATAATGCTCCGGCAACAGGGGTTGATTTGGACTCACGTCGGCTCTTGCGATGATCTGCACCCGCTCGAAATTCGGATGGTAGTTCCAAAAATACCATTCCACTTTCTCAAATCGCCACCGCTTCGGAAGATTCCGCGCCCATCGCGGATCGTCCGCCACCATATGAACCGTGTCCGCATACCCTCGGCGCCCCAGCGGTCCCTCCTTGGGACCCGACTTGTGAAGCACACCCCACAGTCCATACCAAAACGGCCATTCTGCCTGGTTCGCCGCGTCAACGCCCTTGTGGGCATGGGCCGCACCGTGAATCCCCACGACCCCGCCGCCCTTTCGCACCCACTTCTCAAAGGCCTTCTTTTCCGACTCGTTAAAGAGAAGCCCTGAATTGTTGTCGAAAATCAAAACATCAATGCCTGCCAATCCGGCATCCGTGAACACCACACTGTCGCTTGACTGGGTAAACTCCCAGGCATGCTCGACCGCCAACGCGAAGAAGACCTTCTTCGCTTCCGCGCGAGCTGCCGTATGATCAAAGCGCGGTGACCCGGCCGCGTGCGTCCCGAGTTTGTCAATCCGATGAATACGGAGTTCCCCAGCCTGCACCTGCCAGCACCCTATCCACAGACATACCAACCATTGACTGTATTCCATCCTTCCCTTTGGTTTTCCCGTCGTTTCAGTCTGGCTATCGTTCAAGAATCCGGATTTGCCGAAACTTCATTTCAAAGGGACCTTCATTCGGAATCCCATGAACCTGTAGCGCAACAAAGCCTTTGGCGTGAGACTCGTGAACATCTTCTCGAGTCAAGTCTTCAACCGCCTGCCCGTTAACCCAAGTCTGAATCCGGGGGCCCACCGCCCGGATCCGAAGCTGATTCCACCCTTCGTCCTGGAAGTGTCGATGTCCCGCCGCGATTTTCTCCGGAGAGGACAACCAACCCGTTCCGAGTGCTTCACCATAAATCATCCCAGTGGTCGGCACATTTTCGCCCTCATAACGACGCACTTCCACCTGCGGCCCATGGACCCGTCCCGCAGAGCGCGACCACCCGTCCCCCTCCCTCGTGGCGCGGGCTTGGGATCGAATTTGGATTCCAGAGTTGGTCCCGCCATCGATATAGACTTCCAGCTCCAATTCAAAATCCCCGAATTCACGAGTCGTGCAAAGGAACGAATTCACACTCCCCGGCACAGTGCGCCCCACAATCACGCCCTCTTCCACCGTGTAATGATGCGCACCATTCATATGAACCCATCCTGATAGGGATTGCCCGTCGAACAAATCGATCCATTCTTCGTGACCCGCAACCGGCGAGGCACCGGACTCACCATCTAAGCAAAACGCCATGATGGAGTCTCCCGATGGCGTCGCATTCTTACCGCCACCACAAGCCGTCACCACCACGTATTGTCGTCCCTCGAGAAAGTAGGTGCTCGGTGTCGCATAGGATGCGACCGGGAGCTTGTACTCCCAAAGCAACCTTCCGGAATGTTTTTCAAACGCCCGCAACTTTTCATCCGGCGTCCCGGCAATAAATACCAGCCCCCCCGCTGTCGCCATGGCTCCACCGAAATTACAGGCACCCGTATTCCGAATCCCCTTCCGAACCAACGCAGGATACTCTCCGAGCGGCACCCGCCACAGGATCTCCCCCTTGATGAGGTCAATGGCATTGAGGGTTCCCCACGGGGGGCGAACCCCTGGCTCACCATCCGGTCCGTTGAATTGGGCGTACCCCTCGTAGTGATACCGAGTCTTGGTCCCCCGGGTCGGGAGCGAGACTTCGGTCTCAGCCGGGCTCCGGACATATGCAAGCACATCATCGACTTGCGACGACGTGAGTTGAGGAAACGCCGGCATCAAACCCTGCCCGTTGCGAATTCCGGCAGCCATTTCCTGCTGAGTCTTGGTGGACAGCATGAGCGATGGGAACAACGGGGGCACCCCTTGCCGATTCACACCGTGACAGGCTTGGCAATAGGTTTGATAGACAAACAGCCCTCGTTCGATGGGGGTCTTCAGAACTCCGGAATCCGGC
>DEAY01000225.1 GCA_002348345.1 Verrucomicrobia bacterium UBA2970 | reverse complement strand
CAGAATTGGCTTCGGCGGGAGCGGGGGGTTGGTCCGGATCGAGGGAGGTTGCCGATTCTAAGGGAGGCTTGGATGCCCCGTAGTTGGGCACCTCCACATCCATGGGATCGCCGAACGCCTCCATGGGGGGTTTTGCCGCGTTCGCCCGTTGGTAATCGCGAAAAAAGTAGTTGCCGAAAAACAAGGCCGCCAGGCTGAAAACGACGTAGAGAACGATCTTGGTGGGCGTGTTCATTGGTTCCGGGATTGAAATTAGGCAGAAAGCGAGATGTCGAAAAGTCAATTCTAGATCACCGTCCCCACCAGAGCGGCGGTGAGATAGCAGGTCAGCAACCCGGCGAGCATGGCACGCCAACCCAGCAGAGCCAGTTCCCCGCGGCGACTCGGAACGAGGGCACCGATCCCTCCGATTTGAATGGCGATACTCCCGAGGTTCGCAAAGCCGCAGAGGGCGTATGAGGTGAGAACAAAGGTCCTCTGATCCAGGTTCGCCTCCTGTTGAGTGAGGGTGAGGTAACCGAACAATTCGTTGAGAACGATGCGTTCGCCGAGAATCTGCCCGACCAACTGGCAGTGATCCAAGGGGACCCCGAGGATCCAGGCGATGGGAAAATGGATCCAACCGAGAATCTCTTGGAGTGAGACCGGCGATTCAATTCCCATCCACGTTTGGGGTTCCTGGAGGAGGAAATTCACCAAGGCCACGACCGCAACGAAGGTGAGAATCATTGCCATCACGTTGACCGCCAGTTTGAGGCCGTCCTGCGTGCCGCGACAGAGGGCGTCAATGCTGTTTCGAGTGGTTCGCGAAAGGTCAATCTCGGCACCATCCCGGGTTTGACTCTCCTCTTCTTCTGGGATCATGATCTTGGCGATCAGGAGAGCGCCGGGGGCACTGATCAGCGACGCCGTCATCAGATGGCCGGCTAATTCCGGATGGCCGGCAGCCGCCCCAAATTGGGCGTAGACGGCCAGCACGCCGCCGGCAATCGTTGCCATTCCTCCCGTCATCAAGGCCAAGAGTTCGCTGCGAGTCATTTTTTCGAGGTAGGGTTTGATGACCAGGGGGGCCTCGGTCTGACCAATGAAACAGTTTGCCGCGGCGGAGAGACTTTCACTGCCTGAGGTTCCCATCAATCGCTGCATCACATAGGCCATTGCCGCGACGATTCGTTGAAGAATGCCCCAGTGGTAGAGCAAGGCGGAGAGGGCCGCGATGACGATGATCGTGGCCGAGATGAAAACGGCGAAGATAGGACCTGATCCCGGGCCCAGGCCTTGGTTGAGTTTTGTCGGGTCGGCCAGAGGACCAAAAATGACCGCCGCTCCCTCATTGGCAAAGGTGTTGACCTTCAGAACGACGCGCTGGGCCAGTTCAAAAATGAGTCGTCCCGTTGAGGTTTTGAGGATGACTGCAATGAGCCCCATTTGAAGGAGGAGACCTCCGATCACGGTGCGCCAGGGGAACGTCTTCCTTCGTTCGGAAATCGCCCATGCCAAGCCGAGGATCAAGAAGGCACCGAAGGCGCTGGTAAACTGGGGAACCATTTGGGTGAGACTCTAGAGGAGGTCGGCACCCATGGAAAGCAACCGATGCGACGGAGCTTTCCGAGGGTCATGGAATCGCGGTTTGGAAGCAGGAGGCGAGTCGACGGTCAATGACGCAGTGGTTCGCCGACGGCGCTGGTCGGTCGAGCCGCATCCGATTGAACAACGACGACGGAGGACGGTTGGCCGAGAATGGTTTGATCGGCAACCAAAACGCTCCCCCCAAGGCCGAACCGGGTGAGGTTAGGCAAGATGGCCTTCCCGTCGGATTGATTCCAAGCCGTTGCCGTTACCCTTTTTCGCAGTCGGATAGCTTTTGGGGAGGCACGCCATAGAAGGCTTTGACCTCGTTGACAAAGTTCTCGTACTTCCGGAATCCCGTGATCGATGCCACTTGTTTGAGGCGGAAGCCATCACAGATCAAGGCGTAGACATGGCGCATTCTCTGTTCCCGCAGCCAATACTTCGGGGTGACGCCTAATCCATCATTGAAGTCTCTCTGGAGCTGACGGGTCGATAGCCCCAGGACCCGGGCCAGCTCGGAGACCCGGTAATTGGTTCGGTGCGATAAGTGTTCGAGGTCAATGACATCGGAGTAGTCCCGAGGATTCTCGTAGACGACTCGATTTTTTTCCATCCGTACGATTGATCTCATAGTAATATTGCGGACAGTCAGGAAAGAAACCCGCTCCTGCGTGGAACGTGGTCTCCCTACCAGTGGCAAAGCTCTTATTTCGTGAGCTGTCGATTTCTTGCTAACGCAATCTGTTTTCCGACTGAACTATCCCTTTTGCGACAGCCAAGGCGACTTGAAAGGCAAGTTTGTGCCGACAGCTAGAATCGGTAGGGTTGAGAGCGATTTGGATGCCAGTTTGATCCTTCATTTCGAGTCAGGTTCCCTTTGACGGTCTCGCGGACGACTCAAAGGTCTTGCTGCGGGATCTGGGGAGTCCATTATCCGTCATGACATATGGGCTGATCGAATTGGCAAAAAATAAGCACAAATGACGTGTTTTGCTGAAAAATAGAATGAGAGTCTAGATCTCCCTTCTCGAAGAGCGTGGCTGTCATTAATTGCATTAACTTGTAGGTTTTAAATACTAAATGTGATGAATATGTGACATAAAAGGGATTAACTCCGAGTGGGTTAAGTAACGAATAATTGCAAATGCATCCCTAAGCCAATGCAATGCAAT
>DEAY01000214.1:5449-5640 GCA_002348345.1 Verrucomicrobia bacterium UBA2970 | reverse complement strand
AAATCCCAGCAAGATGTTCTCCTGCCCGATGTCGAGAGTGGCGTCATTAAGCTCATTGGCGCGACGACCCATAATCCCTTCTTTTTTGTCAATGCACCTTTGGTGTCTCGATCCCAGATTTTCGAACTCAAGCCGCTCACTGAAGAGGACCTGCTGGACTTGGCGAGGCGCGCTCTGGGGGACGAGGAACG
>DEAY01000214.1:4871-5116 GCA_002348345.1 Verrucomicrobia bacterium UBA2970 | reverse complement strand
GGACTGGGAAGTCGCCCGTTACGAATCGCCGACGAGGCGATGGCGCATCTGGTGAAGAGTTCCGATGGCGACGCGCGGAAGTTGCTAAATTCCCTGGAGGTGGCAACGCTGACGACTTCGCTTTCCGAATCTGGCGAGATTGTCATTGATCGACAAACGGCTGAGGCGTGTATTCAGAAGAAGGCGGTGGTTTATGATCGGGATGGTCATTTCGACACGATTTCCGCCTTTATCAAATCAATGCG
>DEAY01000214.1:0-4543 GCA_002348345.1 Verrucomicrobia bacterium UBA2970 | reverse complement strand
CGAGGTTCCGATCCCGATGCGGCGCTCTACTGGCTCGCCAAGATGATCCATGCGGGAGAGGATCCTCGCTACATTACGAGGCGGTTGATGATATGCGCTGCGGAGGATGTGGGGCTGGCGGATCCCATGGCCCTGGTTCTGGCAACCAGCGCTCATCAGACAGCCGAGTTCGTGGGATGGCCTGAGGCGAGGATTCCGATCGCCGAAGCCGTGATCTATATCGCGACGGCCTACAAGAGCAACAGTGCGATGGTGGCGATCGATGCCGCCCTGGAAGACATCAAGAAGAACCCGACCCAGCCGGTGCCCGCCCATCTCCAGGATGGGCATTATCGTGGAGCGGCCGAATTGGGACGTGGCGTCGGCTACCAATACAATCATGATGATCCCGAGGGTCGCTTGGATCAGGAATATCTCGGCGAGCCCCGGAGGTTTTATGTTCCTGGCCATTGCGGCGTGGAACGGAAAATCAAGGAGCGGTTGGATTGGTTTCGGAAGCGGGGGGGCGGATCCAATGAGGACCAGCCGTAGCCGGGAGAGCGAGATCACCCAACCGTATCCAAAGGATCGTGACGGCTTCGATGAAAGAAGAATGGAAGCGATCGGCTCGACGTGAAATGCGGTTGAAGCTGGAGAGCTTGACCGGAGCCGCTCGGCTGAATGCGACGCGTTCGGTGATGAAACAAGTGCAGAGGCATTCATTGTTCAAAACGGCTCGGGTGGTCGGATTCTATGCTTCGATCGACTGGGAGATTGATCTTCAAGAGCTCTCTGAATTGTGTTTGGATTCCGAAAGGATTGTGGCGTTGCCGAGGTGGAATGCCTCGCAATCCCAATTTGAATTTGCCGTGGTTGATGCTTTGGAACAACTGCAACCGGGTCGCTACGGGATCATGGAACCGGAGTCGGAGTGCCGTGCTCTCCTCCCTCAGGAACTGGAATTGGTGTTGGTGCCGGGATTGGCGTTCAGCAGGAAAGGGGATCGTTTGGGACGTGGTGCGGGTTACTATGACCGCTTGCTCAAGCACAACCGTGGGACGCGATGGGGTGTTTGTCACGCGTTTCAGCTCGTGAGCGGTGTCCCGCGTCAGGAGTGGGATGTCAGAATGGATGCGGTCATCACCCCCGATGAGTGGATCGAGGTCGAAGCAGGAAAAAAACAATGATGTTTCTCGCTCAAGGCGTTCTCACGAACCTGGCCTGGATGGTCGGGGGAGCGTTTGTTGCCTGGGGCGTTGTTCGAGGAATCCAGATCAGAGCGGTCCGTCAAGATCAGGGCGAATTTGTTGATCGGAGGGAGAAGGCCAAGGTGGAGGCGGATGGAATTATCCAAGAGGCCCGTGCTTCCGCGGAGAGGGAGACTGAAATCATCCGGCAATCGAGTGATAGTGTCATCAAGGAAAAGGAAGCCGCCTTGGGGCTTCGGGAGCAAGGTCTTCAGGAGCGGGAACGGTTGCTGACCCAGCAACTGGAGAGTATTTCCTGTCGGGAGCTTTCCCTGGACGGGGTTCGCGAACGGTTGAGTCAGCGCCAAGAGGAATTGGATCATCTTTCCGGGGTTGCCTCCGATTTAGCAGTGGAGTGGCGTCAAAAACTCTCGGAATTGGCTGGACTGTCGGTTGAAACCGCTCGGAAGCGTATCATGGAGGTGGCGGAATTGGAGGGAAAACAAGAGGCGCATGAGATGGGGCGGCGCATCGTTGAGAAGGCGAAGCGGGAAAGCGAATCAGAGGCTCGAAGAATCATCGGCCTTGCCATTCAACGCTACGCTGGGAACCATACCTCTGAAACCACGACGGCGGCCGTTGCGTTGAAGGGAGACGATATCAAGGGTCGTATTATCGGTCGCGAGGGGCGTAACATCAGGGCGTTTGAGAATGCGACGGGGATGACCGTGTTGATCGATGACACCCCCAATGCGGTGGTGCTGTCGGGTTTCGATCCTGTTCGCCGTGAAATTGCTCGTGAGAGCATGGAGCGTCTGATTGCTGATGGTCGAATTCACCCGACCCGGATTGAGGAAGTCGTTGAGCGCGTCAAATCGGAAATCGACGATAAGATCCTAAAGGTGGCCGAAGAGGCCGTATACCGCCTCAATCTGGCCCCGGTGCATGAAGAGATCGCGAAGCGGTTGGGTCGCCTCTACTTTCGGCTGAGCTATTCCCAAAATGTTCTCGATCATTCAATCGAGGTGTCGAAGCTGGCGGGTTTGATGGCTGCTGAGATCGGGGCGAATGTGACCGATACGATGAGGGCTGGACTCATGCACGATGTGGGAAAGGCCCTGGGTGACGACATGGCCAGTTCGCATGCCATTGCCGGAGCGGAATTCATCCGTCGTCATGGGGAAAATGACGCTGTGGTCAACGGGGTGGCTTCTCATCATGACGAAATCGAGCATGAGACGGTGATCGGACTCCTTGTCAGCGCTGCGGATGCAATCAGTGCTGCGCGACCCGGTGCCCGACTGGAACCGATCACGGCCTACATCAATCGCCTGAAGAACCTGGAAGAGTTGGGAATGACATTCGAGGGGGTGGAGCGTTGCTTTGCGATTCAAGCGGGGCGCGAGGTGCGAGTGTTTGTGACTCCGGAGAAGGTCACTGATGAGGCTGCGAGTAAACTCGCCAAAGAAGTGTGTCGGAAGATAGAGGACGAACTTCAGTACCCGGGGCAGATCCGGGTGACCGTCATCCGTGAAGTTCGATGTATCGACTACGCGAAGTAGGGAAACGGGTCACGCGCGGGTTTAACGACCCTCGGTGATCCCGGTGGGTAGGCCATGTTCCCAGTTGCGAGGTGAGCTCCAGGGGCGAGCAGAAGCGTTCTGCGTATCAGGCGCCCGGCAACTCGAAGCAGCAAAGGCAATAAGCAACAAGAGAAGACCAAGCGATTTCATGGAACCTGGAGTAGACTCGCTCTGGTTGCGAAGGTTAGTAGAGAACCGTGTCTCCAACTTGGATGTCCGCTTGTTTCCAGCCTGGTAGGACATTGGCCACACTTTGATCGGCCTTCAGGTTGTTGATCTGAACCTTCCCAACCAGTTTCCCTTCCCGGCTGACGATCAACTTGCCGGACTGGCGTGCTCCATGGTTTTCCCCAACATTGACGACAACAAATTGGAGTTCGCTGTTAACGGCAACCACCGAACCCTTGAGGCCGTCGCGCATTTCAATTTCGGTATCGGGCCCCTCGTATTTGGAAAGGTCGTATTTGATTTGACCCAGTTCTCGCAAGAGGATTTCACGCTCAGATTTTCCAGCACTGATTTCCTCTCGGGCGGCAAGCAGGTCATCCTTCATCGTTTGAATCGCCTGAATGTCGACTCCCAACGCCCGCCACTGTGCCAGCTCTCGTTGGGCATCGTTCCGCTGGACAACGGTGTCCTGGAGTTCGTTCTCAAGCTCGTTGGCCCGGACTCGCTGTTGTTGTGCAATCCGTGTCGTTTCCTCAAGCTGGGTCTGAACGTCATTGAGTGTGCCGTTGAGAGTTTCCAGTTCTGCCTTCGCCTGGTTCTCGGCGTTTTCAGCCTGACGTTGTGCTTGACGAGCGGTCTGGGCATCCTGCTCCGCCTGGGCGAGGCTCCCGGTCAACTGATCAATCTTCGCCTTGACCTGGAATTGACTGACCCCCAGGGCCGCCAACCCGAAGGCGATAACTAGAATGAGACAAGCTTTAAGCATTTTTTGATCTAAACGTTTGAGCCGGTAAAACTAGAAAGTTCGGAACGTTGTGTCAACCACCGCTTTTTGCGGACTCCCCGACGCATCAGTTTGTTGACTTTGCCGGGGAGCCCGGAACGGATACGTTCCCGGGTTGATTCTGCTGAAACCCGAAATACTGACGTTTTTCCTCCTGGAGCCGTAGAGTTTCAATGAGGGGATGGCTTCAAATGGGCTGCGGGTTGCTTCCGCAGATTGGATGGTCCAGCGACACTATTTTGTTGGGGAACCAGTTTTTTTGGTCTTTTTTGACCAACGAACGAGTCTTGCGAGATACTGTTTGTCTCCCGTTTTGACGCAAGACCCTCTCACGATGGCCCCCGGTTTGAGATCCTTGAGTCCCTTACTCTCTTTACCCTCTTCCATTCGGGTCTTTTCGTCGATCCGAAAAAGCCGACTCTTGTCATTGGTTTTGTTGATCAAGGTGAACGTTCTTTTCTTCGTGTCGACGGTGCCCACCGTGCCTCGATAGGGAAGTGGACGTGATTTTGGCGAGGTCACTTGGACGGGGGATGCCTCGGCCTGATCGCGGTCTGCCCTCAGGATGGGGCGATCCGCCGCGAGGACGAGGGTTAAGATGGCGATGGAATAGATGGTGTTCAGTAGGTTTTTCATAGCATTTCTCTCGTTTGGGTGCTCGAAAGGCGCCCTATAAAGCGTAATATAACTTCTTATAAGAGGTGTCAGTCAAACAAAAGTAATAAGACTGGTAAGTGTAAAGCAGTGAGACTGAATGGGTTGGTGGCCCGGTTGGGCGCAATGGGGCCGGGGAGTGGAATTCGCTTGAAACGGGACCTGACGGAGAAACAAAGAGGGTGGCC
>DEAY01000404.1:6336-7631 GCA_002348345.1 Verrucomicrobia bacterium UBA2970 | reverse complement strand
TCTTGATGATCTCATCCATGGTCACGGTCTTGATGCTTGACGCGGAAAAGATCCCGTCATCGGTATCGAACCAGGCAAAATCATTGGCGATCTTGATGTCGTGGGTGACCTCGCCGGCTTCGATCAGACCCATGGTGTAGAGTTCGAATTCACTGTAGGGGAGTCCGTTGCCGCCGTTGGCAAAACTCCCCCATGGACCGATCTCGCCCGAGCGGGGGTTTCTTGCCTGATAGCGGTTTTCTCCGAGCGCCAAAAGGGACCCTGGTTGCCATCCCCCCAGTTGCCCGCCCACGTTGCTGTAGCCCCAATGATTTCCGACGGCGGTGGGGATGGAGCGCATCGAGTGGCCCCAGTTGTGCGCCAATTCATGCAAACTGGGACCATTCGGCAAGCCCCTCACCGAAGTGAGGTGGATCACGCCCTGGAGTTGGCCGGCCGAACCAAAAGAGGAGGTGTCGTCGAAGTGTCCGATGCCGATGCCGTCGATCTGATTCCGGGCGCCGTAAAACCGCCCGTAATAGCTTCCTGGCGGTGTGGTGGGCTGACGTGAGGCGAAGATCAGGAAATCAAAGTCATCGGCAAAATGTTCATAGACGCGCCGCGCCAAGTTCTGGGCCTGGGCGAAGGACACCTCGGTTTTCGTCTCATCAAAGAGGGAAGGGGACTCGACACTGGCCAGTCGTTCCGAGCCGAGCAGGGTCATTCTGTGGTCGGATCCCTCCATGACGATCATGGGGTTGGTGAGGCCGGCCTGACCGTCGATCTCGTCGAGGATTCCGTCGCGGTCCAGATCGGTGTTGTAGGTATAGTCGGAAATGAAGTAGGAGTTCGCCCCGGGCGCTCGCTCGGACCAGAGCCGAACGTAAATCGGTTGCCGGCTCGGAATATCGGGAACCTCAAGCGCCATCACATCGGCCTCGAGAAAACCAGAACGGAAGACATCCGAGGAACCCACTCCCTCGGTGCCCACATCAAGAACGAACCTCCCTCCGGCGCCGGCAGTCCAACGAAACTCCAAAGGATTTTTTGAGAGGTTACTTCCCGGAACGGGCGAAACGATTTCCGCGACCGAACCCACGACCCCCAAGGGAAGTGTGGCGAGCAGGATTCCGGCGAGCAGGCGCCCAATTAATCTGATTCGATTCTTCATGGTGATCGTTTGTGGTGAAGGTGGTCATGAGACGGGCCCCGGGTCCCTGCGCGTCAGGTCCTGAGAGGGTGAACCTGAAACACGGGCCATCAGAGCGACGTTAGAGAATCAACTTTCAAGAGGATCAATGTCAATAGCAGGAGAG
>DEAY01000404.1:0-5948 GCA_002348345.1 Verrucomicrobia bacterium UBA2970 | reverse complement strand
GGCAATCCCACGGTTTTCGTTCTCCTGTTCGAGCTCAAGCTCTCTGGAATCGCCTACGGGTTTCGGTTCTGAATCGGTCCCGGCTCAAATGTCGGGTGACCAGTCAGTTGCAATCCTGGTGAGCACGGTGTTCCCACTCCTGAGGATTTCGGAAAGATCGACAACCTTCATCAAACGGGGCGGCCGAGCGAGGCGGCTTCGATTTGGATCCTTGATTTGATCGAGGAGAATCAGTCAGTCCCTACCAATTACGTCATCGGGAGAAGGCATCCGGCGCCTTGAGTTTCTCCGGGAATCGATGGGAATGGCATCTCGCATGCTTTTCTCTCTTTCGGGATGACTTATTGCAAACCCGGTGATCTTTTGGAGAGGGGCCGATCGGGAAACCGATCCATTATCGAGGACGAATGGAGCAAGAAGCCGTCAGGGGAAGAATCATGAGACTGTGGTCAGGATTGCAACGCAACCAATGCCCGAAAATGGTTTTTATTTCAGGGTGAGGGCAAGAGGAGTGATTGAAGAATGAAAAACACAAGATTGAAAACGGGTCGCATCGTGGCACTGCTTCTCGCGGGAGGCATTCTCACCTCGTGCTCGGTTGAGCAAGAATTCTATGAGCTGAGCGAACGGGTCGAACAGCATAGGCTCGAAAAACAGCGACTCCGGGAAACCGAGGAATTCGCCATCATTGAGAAAACGATCGACGCCTACAAAGCGCTCGAATCCTACCAGTCAAAGGGGAAAGTGATGTCGGTTTCCTGGCGCCATACCAAAAAATTCGAGCGGGAGATTGATGTGTCCCTCAAGTTGAAGAAACCCGACGGCTATCTGATCACATGGGGAGGCAAGCTCGATAACAATCGCATGCTCGAGCCCGGCCTCAAGGTTCCATCGCTTCCGCGAGTCCGAACCACGCGGAGTCAACCCGGTGTCGCATGGAGTGAGGGGGTGGGGCGTCACTTCGTGAAAAGGGGAGATCGGGTGGTCGAACGGTTGGGATCTACCAGGAGTGCCTTGTTGACCGTGATGGGTGATTCCCTGGGTGGAGCGAGCAACATCCCGGGTTTTTTCCTGGAGGAACTCGCTGGTAAAGGAAACATGTTTTCCACCGTCGTGGCACTTGAGCTGATTGGCAACGAGCCAATCAATGGGGAAGACTGCCTAGTCCTGACCGGCGCCTTAAAGAGTGGAAAGCTCGTCACGTTTTGGATTTCCACCAATGATTCTCTCATTCGGCAGTTCGCCAGGGCAGAGAAACGTCCCCCGTGGCTGAAAGCGGACGAGTTGCCGGCATACGAATCTGAGGTGCTGACGAGGGAGGAGGAACGTTTGCAGGGGCAGCTCAATCCAGACCGACTCCATTCATTCATCGACGGCAAGTCCGTGTCCCTTGCCGCGACTCAGTTGCTATCTTACTCGCAGGAAACCCATATCGAGGTCTCATCGCCTGCTCTTGAAGCATCGGATTTGCTTCCTCCCATGCGGGCGTTTGAATCACGTCGAGGCGGTGAAGACCTCGGCACTTCGGACGGTGCCTCGAAGGTGATGAGGCGAACGGGAGGGTGATCGAGAAGGAGGAGTACGCGGGTGACTGAGAAGTTGACTCAAATTCCCTCCAGGGAGAGCAAGATCCTCGCGTTGAGGACCGGAAGACCGGAGGATGGGGGGAGGTCAATGGGCGAAGCGGGCGGCTTACTCTTCCAGCCACGCTCGGTTTCTGGGATCGAGCACGGCTTGGGGGATGGTTTTTTGCAATCGCCTCAGATCTTGGCGGTCCAAATCGTTTACAACGGGAATGCCGGTGGTTTTGTTTTTCTTGGGCCACTTCCATTTCCAATACTCCGCATGACCATCCGCAAACGAGAGATAGAGCCCTTGACTGTGGCGGTCGGCGGGGGATGAGATCCATTGGTCGGGGTGATTGAACCGGGGACGATAGGCGAAGTGACCATTGATGTTGACAAACTCCTGTTCGTCAATGAACACGAGAACATTGGACGGGCGCTTGATTTGTGATGCCTTGCTGAGGTGGTAGCCTCCCGGTTCATGGATCTTCTGACCGTTGCTCCAGCCATTCAAATGCCAGCTCATTCCAAGATTGAAGATCCGTTTGATCCGATTTCCGTTGATATCAACGAATTTCTTGTCGGCCGGACACCGATAGATTTTCGCGGAACTGGCGTAGGGAAACAAAACACCGTTCTGAATGTTGATCGTCGTGACGTCGTTTTTGACATCGCCCACAATCCAGGAATCCTCCGTGCTGACCCAACTGCCGCCGACGGCCCTGGATTTGTTGGGGGGAAGGACGTCGTCGTTATCCTGATAGTAGAGCATCCAGGCGAGGGACAATTGCCTGAGGTTGTTCATGCAGGCGATCGCGTTGGCTCTGTCCTTGGCTTTTGATAAAGCGGGCAACAGCATCCCCGCCAGGATCGCGATGATGGCGATGACGACCAGAAGTTCGATGAGCGTGAAACCAGCCCGACGTTTCATTATTGACCTTCTAAGCGGGTCATCCTCCCAGGGCAAACCAATTCGTGGGAGGTGGCGTGATTTCCTTCATGAGGTGGGCTCTCGGAGAGGGCCTTTCGGGGGGCGGTATCGAGTGCAATCATCGGGCCTCACCGTGACTGGTGGACCGCGTTTTGCGGCCCGTCAAAGAGGAAGGTCCAGTTGGAGCCATTCTGAAAATCAGGTTGGTCGTAGGTCGCTCGGAAAAAATCGATGTGGTTGTCCAGGAATGCGACGTTTCCCCAGCCGGCTTGTTTGTCGTGATGCCAATAGCTGTATTGAAAGGGTTTGTCGATCGGCCCCGGGACTTCCTTCTGCCAACCGTAGGCTCCAAAGGCATAATCATTGGCGAGGATGACCTGGGACGGGGCACGAATTCCGCTCATCTTTTTGCCATGAAGTCCATCGGGTCCGTTGGAATTCCCACCGCTGTTGTAGAAGTAACTGTTGCCAAAGGTATCAAAAAGACTGGGCTTCCGGTCGTTGTTCCAGCGGCCCCGGGTGGCGCCCTTGTCCCTGGGACATTTAAAGACCCGAAACACCCCTTCGTTGTCCTCCTGATTCACCTTGCGATCAATCGTGACATAGGGATTGATCAGCCGCTCGTCGGCCAGGTATTCGGTTCCTTGTTTCCCTCCCCAGGAATAGTAGGAAAGAACCACCCCGCCGGCATGCGATGGCAAGGCGTCCTGGTAGTCGTCGAGGTAAAGTTGTGTGGCCAGGGATTGTTGCCGGAGTTGAGCGGAACAACTCACCCGCTGAGCCGTCTTCTTCGCGCTTCCCAACGCGGGCAACAGCATTCCCGCCAGGATCGCGATGATGGCGATGACGACAAGGAGCTCGATGAGCGTAAAGCCGACACAAGTCTTGGGAAGCGGTTTTCTCATGGCTGGGGATCGTTCTTGGGATGATCCACTGAAGACCTCGCCCATCCCGAGCCAGGACTCTTAATTCCTTCCCTGAGCTCGGGAGCCGCTGGATGACTTTGGTTGGTAGCCCAGTTCGCCCCAAGCGGCGATGGTTAACCGGTGGATGTCGGGGTTCCCGGGTTGGTTCTTGGACACTTGGCCGCCCTCCGCCGCGGACCAACTGAGTTTCGCGAAGGCAATGGAGCGGGGATCCATCCAGCGAAACGTGGTGGCGTGTCCATCGGCCATTCCTAGGGTTGTGCCGCGGGAATGGCGGAAAGGAAGTGGGTTCCACCAACTCGGAGATTGGTAATTGATCGTCCAACTTGCGTCCCAGTTGTCCATGTAATCGTCGATAAAGGCGATTCGCTCGACAGGGTTTCTGATCTGGGACACTTTCCTGAGTCGGAGCTTGTTTCCGAAAACGGGAATGCCGTTCATGGCGTGGACCGTACTGTAGGTTCTCATTTCCTTGGGTTTCGCGACCGGACATCGATAGATTTCGACCGTCTGGCTGTAGGGGAACAACGCGCCCTCGCTCAACATCCGGAGCTGTCGTTCCACCGGTTGTTCGATCCGCGCCATGCCCACCCAGGGAGGCTCTCCCTCTGCATTGCGGGAATTGATGCCGTTGACGATGGCGTCGTTATTGTCGTCGGCATACATTGTCCACATCAGGCTGAGTTGTTTGAGGTTGCTCAAACAAACGGCCCGCTTTCCTTCCTGCTTCGCCCGGCTGAGGGCCGGCAGGAGTAACGATGCGAGGATGGCAATGATGGCAATCACCACCAGGAGTTCAATCAGCGTAAACCCTTTTGGTTTCGTTGGATACCTTTGAGGCCAGAGGAGCATGATCGGTCTTTAGCTGATCTCCAGAAGATAAGCAAGCTCGCACGCCTACTCTGGTTTGACCTTGAATCGGTTCGAATCTGAAGGATTGGTAACCATCATTTGCAATTGCTTGTCTAAGCGGTATCCTCTTTCACACGAACCAGTTGATTTACATGCAAAAGCGCTTCCGCGATCCAACCTTTTGGCTTTTGGCCAGCCCCCTGCTGGTCGGGTTGCTCTATGCTTTCTTACCTGGCAATGACTCGGTTCATCTGGCGACCTTTCAAGCCATCAAGGGTTCCATGTCCATCGACGTGGTGGAGGGTGGAGCCATTGAGGCAACACAGGCTCAAGTCATCAAATCTCGCGTGGAGGGTCGAGAGGGAACCACCATCCTCAAGATTATCGATGAGGGCTACCAGGTCACCGAAAAAGATGTGGCTGAAGGCCTGGTCCTCGTTGAGTTGGATTCATCAGCGATCGTTGAGCGCATCAAAGCTCAGGAGACCGATGTTCAGGCCGCCCTTGCGAATTGGATGGAATACGTGAAGATGCGCGAAATTCGTGAGAGTGCGAATTTGAGCAGTATCAAGGACGCCAGCGTTAAGGCCAAGTTCGCCCTTATGGATTTCAAAAAGTATCTCGGGGAGGAGGCTGCCCAAAGTATCTTGGATGACATTGGTCTTTCAGAAGAAACGATTGACGACGATGCGGGAAATGCCATCAACGCAAGCAAATCACTTTTTGCTTCAAGTTTGATGGGTGCTGCCAACAGCAATGCCATCGAGGCAGGAGATGGGTCTATTGTGGGTGGGCTGGAAAGTCCCGAGGATCTCTTCAACAGCTGGGGAGGAGCTGATGAAAAGGATTTGTTGCCAGATATCCGAGATTACGATGTCGATTTTAGCGCCTTGACTCAGGAGGGCAACGAGCAGCTTCTGGGAGATGGGGATGCCCGTCAGGAATTGCGAAAGCTGCAGGATTCCGTGCTCATTGCCGAAGCCGAATTTGCATTGAAGAAAAAGACCTACGAGGGAGCTGTGCGACTGGCCGATCGAGGCTTCATCACGCCGAATGAGCTGCAGAACAAGAAAATCGATTTCGACAAAAGCCAGAACGCCCTGGCTTCCTCCAAAGCCTCGCTGCAGCTCTTCCAGGCCTACAATATTCAGAAAGATGCCGAGCAGTTTTTGCTTAACTACGAGCAAGCCCTTATGCGCTTGAGCCGAGCCAAGAAGGATGCCATTGCGGAGATGGCTGACAGCGTTGGAGATTTGAACCGTGCGCAGAGGGCGTATCGTTGGGAAAAAATGCAGCTTGATGATTTGCGCGAACAATATGCCGCGTGCACCATCCGTGCCGAGCGTCCCGGCTTGGTAGTTTACGGTGATGGAAGCGATCGTTGGGATCCTGATGAAGTGATTCGTGAAGGGGCCAGAGTGCGTGAGCGGCAAGCCATCATCACCATTCCCGACATGCGCCACATGGCAGTCAAGGTTCGCATTCACGAGTCTCAAGTCAAACGCGTGAAGAAAGGGATGCCCGTGGAAATTCTGGTGGATGCCGAACCCGACCGGCCTCTTACCGGGGAGGTGGAAAGCGTGGGGGTCCTCCCTGATTCCGAAAATCGTCGATTCAACCCCGATCAAAAGGTCTATCGTACTTCCATCAAAATGGCCGGATTGCAGGAGTGGG